>JAPOZO010000029.1 GCA_026706025.1 Candidatus Poribacteria bacterium | reverse complement strand
GAAAGGATACCCAGTATCCTGACTTTTGACAACTATTATTTATGAAACACCCTCAATTAAATAGCATCAACTGCTAATTTGTGAGCAGACTGAAAGACATTTGGCTCTTATTTCTAAACCTAATACCTGGTAGCGGTGTCGTTTTGGAATCGCGGTTGAAACCTTTTCTACGATATAGATATACTAAATGTTTGAATCGTAGATTAAACAGAAATAGTTTGATATTCCACGCAATTTTGTGATAAACTTTGAGAGACATACTCAAAATCTCCCATTTTACAAGTTTTCTCAATCTTACATCGAATTTTGAGAGAGCCCTGGGTGATATCGTTTGCACACCCAAGAAGGAGAGAATTTGTGCCTTGGACAAACGGTGCCCTTATCCTTTACCACGGTACTACTGATATTGCGGCATCAGTTCTGTGCAAGCCTTCGGGGGCCCTGCCGCATAGCATTGATGTTTCATGCTGTAGAGCACGCACAGATTTTGGTCAAGGTTTTTACCTAACTACGTTTCTACAACAAGCAGAAAGTTGGGCAGATAGACAATTTAGGGATCTGCACAGGCGTCGCGGGAGTAAACAGTCAGCACGGGCAGTGGTGCTTAAATTTGAAGTAGATAGGAATCAGTTAGCATCTTTATTGAGTCTATGCTTCGTGACAGACAGATCGAACCCAGACTACTGGAATTTTATTGAGCACTGTCGGACCGGAATGGGCCCACACTTGCTACATGGGAATAAGAATTATGATGTTGTGTTTGGGCCTGTCACGCTTTGGCCGCAGAAGTTCGTCATTAAAGATGCCGACCAGGTTAGCTTTCATACGAAAGCCGCGTTGGAAATCCTGCCTGTCCCCGTGCTACATAGCCAAGGAACACCAACCTATATTTTGTAATAGAGGTTTGCAAGTCAAGTCTTACATGGAGGAAAAAATGGCACCTGTAAAAGAACCCAATGTCTCCTTGCCGCGCAGCCACGTAGAGGCTTATTGGGAGTTGGTTCGCAGATCTCTGAGCGAGATCTTTGATAAATCGCCAAGTGAGGCGGATAACTACCAGCAAGAAATTGAAAATCTTCCGCTGTTACAACAAGATTTCTTCTATAACGGTGAGGCATTGTATGTTGCTGCTGCCCTTGCCGATGAAGAACCAACTGAAAAGCATCACGCTCATTACCAACGCTTACAAGCAAAGATATATCGTCTTTCCGAACGAGAGGAATGACACAATGCCCCTCAATCGCAAACACTCACGCCTTGCCCTCGGTTTGGATTCAAGCACACAGAGTCTATCTGCTGTCGTTATTGATATAGACACAGCGGAGAAATGCTTTGAGCACTCGCTCGATTACCGTGCCGATGCACGACTCAACCAATTCGGTATCGGAGAGGACTATATCTTACCGCCGAGAGAAGATGGTGAAGCCGAACAACCGCCGTTGATGTACCTCGCCTCGCTCGATGCGATGTTTGCTGATATGCGTGAGGCGGGTGTCGCCTTAGGGAATATCGTCGCTATCAACACATCGGGACAACAGCACGGACACGTCTATCTGAACCGTGATGCGGACGCACTTTTGGCACAACTCGATAGTAGGGGCGAGGTTACCTCGTCCGTACGTGACAAAGATGGACACGACTTGCAAACCCTACTCAAGGGCGCGTTCTCATATCCGACTGCACCGATATGGATGACTGCAAATACCTTCGCACAGACAAACCATGTACGAGAAACCGTCGGCGGGAAAGCGGAGATGATTAACCTTTCAGGGTCCGATGCGCCGTTGCGGTTCACGGGGACTGTCGTCCGGCGCGTCGGGGAACAGTTTCCAGAACACTACGCCGCAACAGCAAAAGTCCAGTTGATTAGCAGCTTCATTCCAGCAGTGCTAACCGGTAACGCAAACGTCCCTATTGATTACGGAAACGGGTGCGGCATGTCGCTCATGAACTATCGCTCAAAGACATGGGATTCGGCGTTGTTGGCAGCAACAGCAGGCGGATTAACCGGCGGCGTGGAAGCACTCCAGTCGAAATTGCCCGCGCTTACGCGTCCAGATTCCATCGTCGGAAACCTCGCCGCATACTACGTAGAGAAATACGGCTTTGATGGACGCTGCACCGTTATAGCAGGCTCCGGGGACAACCCGCAGGCGAAAGTACCCGTCGCCGGTGATCTGCTCAGTCTCGGCACCAGCTTCGTCAACATGGTATCAACCGATGGAGACACACTCGACCCAGAGGGATTCGCCAACGCTATGTATGACGGCATCAACCGCCCCTTCATGTTTGGGTGCCGTACAAACGGTGCTATGGTCTGGGATACGGTGAGAAACAATTACAGTTTAGCAAAAGAAGAATATGCCCCCGCAGAGACGGCATTGCAGGAAGTCGCGCCTGGGCAGTTTATGACGTTCTGGCAACCCAAGACTGAATCCTTCCCCGTCTCCGGTGCATTTGATTTGATCCGTACTGCAGGGCAACCGACACTATCAGAAGATTATACCGGCATCATTGAGACGAGCCTCGCCGCTGTTTATATCTACTCTGCTGTCTTCACGAAGCAGACGCAAGCCCCGCTGTTTGTAACGGGCGGCGCGACCGATAGCCCTGAGATCATGCGCCGCGTCGCCGGTATTTGGAACAGACCAACGCTGCCGGTAGAAAAGGGTGGCGCAGCACTCGGTGCAGCGGTCGCAGGGGTCAAGGCACTCCACGATGCAGCAAACGAATCTTTCGACATCGAAGCATTCAGTGCCTCCGTCCTAAAACGCGGCGAACCGATTCAACCACATCCCGAAGATGTCGCCGCCTATCACGGCGAAGGGAAATACCTTGAAAGGTTCCGTGGAAAATACGAACAAATCATGGCAGAAAATCGGGTTTAATAGTAGTAGGCATGCTCCGCCATGCCGTTCAGAGAAAAAATGAAAGAACAGCTAACACATTTCGACGAAAAAGGCAATACACGGATGGTGGATGTCGGTGGCAAGGAAGAAACATTGCGCATCGCCATCGCCCGCGGGCATATCACTGCCCGTCCTGAAACACTCCGACGCATTGCTGAACAAAAAATGAAAAAGGGCGATGTCTTAGAGGTGGCACGCCTTGCGGGTATCATGGCGGCGAAGCGTACCGGCGAGTTAATCCCACTATGTCATCCACTCGCCCTGACTTCAATCCGCGTCGAACTCGCAATCGCAGATGATAGACCCCGAATAGAAATCGAGGCAGAAATTCAGACGATTGGCCGCACAGGCGTAGAGATGGAAGCACTTACCGCTGTGTCAGTCGCAGCACTCACTGTCTACGATATGTGTAAAGCGGTAGATAGGGAGATGGTCATCGCCGATGTCAGGCTCGTCAAAAAGACAGGCGGGAAAAGTGGTGATTTTATATCCGATCCCGAGATGCAGCTACCTTAGAGAGGACATACTGATGAAGAAGAAAACGCACCAAACACTTATTGTAATTCTCACGGTTGTTCTGATTTCCACAACAGCGTTTGCAGCAGATCATGTGTTGATTATCGGCGGTGCTGCCGGTGAGAAATCCTTTTACGACGCATTCTGGAACGCTACTTCTCGGTTCCATCAACTGCTCACCGACGATTATGGCTATACACCTGAACAAATCACTTTTCTCTTTGAGGATATGGACGCGCCCGGAGAACCAAGGATCGTTGATACTGAATCAAGACGCGAGCAGGTTTTAGCAGCGTTCGCCGAACTCTCTGAAACAGTCCAACCTTCAGATCAATTTCTGCTCTTCATGCTTGGACACGCGTCTCGTACCGGTAGAGGAGACCTGAAGTTTAATCTGCGCGGACGGGATATTACTGAAGCAGAATACGTGACGCTCATTAACAGCATCCCTGCTGAACGTCAGATTTTAATCTTCGGTTTCCCTTACAGCGGTAAACTTGTTCGTCAACTCAGCAAATCGGGACGAATTATTCTCACCTCAAGTTCACCAAATGAGGGCTACTCGCTACAAGCAGGATTCGGTGATGTCTTCGTTGATGCCTTCTTCTCCGCAGCGAACGATACCAACAGAGACGGCGACATCTCGCTCTTAGAGGCGTTTCTATCCCTACAAACACGGACGAAAGCATTCTATGAGACAGACGGCAACGTCCAATCTGAACACCCGCATCTTGATGATAACGGCGACGGAAACGCTACCCGAAACCTGACTACTGTCCGAGAAGAAACAGATGATGGCACACTCGCTGGAAAGACGTTCTTGGGCACACGACGCTCGGCTTTACAAAGTCCACCACCCGAACCAGAGGTTTTAACGGACGCACAAAGTCCAGAGGCGCGCAAACCGCCGATTTTTACCGATGGATTGCCCACTGTACCGTCCGAAACCGATGAGAACAAGCCTGAACTTGTAAAACCGGACGGTTCTATCCCGACTCGCAGCCGTGAGAATCGTAGATCATCACTGCCTTACAACTTCATTAGTGAAGTAGACGAACAAGCGATCCAAGCCGCTATTGACAAACCACCCTCTCAAGCAGAATTCCCCGATGATGGGGCTGCCATTCTTTGGGACAGTGTTGACATCAATATCGATGAAAAAAGTCGCTATATCTACGCTACGCGACGGGTCGCTAAAATCTTTAACGAAGACGGTAAAGGTCTTGCCGAGGTCAGCATTCCTTATATGCGTGGCAGAGACGATGTTACCATCCATCATGCTCGAACGTTGACTCCTGATGGCGAGGTTGTCGAACTTGATACAAACGAAATTATACGCGATGTACCACCACCGAGTGCTGTGGACGCTGGGTTGTACGTTGATGCCCGTTTGATGTTCTTTACACTCCCAGAAGTTAGCGATGGCTGTATCATAGACTACGCTTATTCCACGAACAACCTCGGACACGTCATGCAAGGCGAATTTTGGCGGCAAGTCTATTTCCAAGGACAGCAGCCCGTAAAATATTATCGCTTCACAGTACATATCCCAAAGAAAAAGCAGCTCCATTATCAGGTTTCAGGGGCACCCGCAGCCTCCACAACCTCCGAATCAGGCAGCGCGTTCCTTGATATTAAACCCACAACGACAGAGAATAACTACACCCGCACTTATATCTTTCAAGCGCGAGACGTGCCGCCGTTAAAAGACGAATACCTGATGCCGGCACCGCAAGACCTCGCCTATAATATCAGTATCTCCTCCCTCGATTCTTGGGATAAACTGGCGACGTGGTATGCAACACTGATTCGGGAACAGGATGAGATTACACCTAAAATTGAAGAAAAGACAAAACAACTCCTCAGTGGCACCTGGTCCCGAAAGGAGAAGGTGAAGCGGCTTTATGAATACGTGACGACAAACATCCGCTACCTCGGCTATGAACTCGGTATTTGGGCGATCAAACCTTATCCAGCAGATTTCGTTTTGAAAGTAGGGGCAGGCGATTGTAAGGACAAAACGACCCTCCTCTCCACAATGCTTTCATCTGTGGGTATTGATTCCTATCCTGTTCTCATTTCCGCTGGGGATATGCGAGGTGTCAACGCGCACCTTGCCGATGGTGGTTCTGAGGTTGAGGCTGTCCCGTCGCTCGCCTATTTCAATCACATGATCCTTGTTGTTGAAGGCGATAAAGACGACGAGCTCATCTGGCTCGACCCGACAGCCGAGACGTGTGCATTCGGTGATCTACCTGCCGGTGACCAAGACAGATGGACGCTGATTATCAACCCGCGTTTCTTAACAGAAGACAAAGCCGTTGAAGGTACGGATGGCGATATACAGAACGAACTCTACCGCTTTCAAAAAAGTCCAACTCTGGAGGCAACATCAAATCTCAAACGGGTACACACGCACGTCAAGGTGAAAAAAGACCTGAGTGTCTCTGTCCGTCAAGAATTAACGGTTACTGGGAGTTTCAACATGAAACTCCGTAGCCAACTCCGACACCTTCAGACTGCCGAAGAGAAATCGGAGTTCCTACACAAAGCATTGGAATTGGATGCTCGCGCCAAAATAGAGAATTTCAAAGTCTCCAAACTTTCGGAGTTGGAGGGAGAATTGGAGGTCGAATTGACGTGGAGTTGTAAGGAATATCTCTATGCGATCGGCAGCCAGTTTGTGCTTGAACTACCGCTCGTCAAGCATCCTTACGCAGAATTACTCAGCGAGGAACGCCGAATGTATCCCGCCGCCATTGGCAAAGCACTCACGCTTGAGGACAAAATCACTGTCAGTACAGAAGCTCCCTTTAAGATAGATATTGTCCCCGAAGAGCAGACGCTAAAAACCGAGGTTGCGGAGATTCAACTCCGATATTCCAAATCCAAACGCAAAGCCGAAATGCATCAGACGATCCGTTTCTTGACCCCAAGGGTCACACCAGATTACATCCTGCATCTCAAGGATGTTGTCAGAATCGCTTCAAACCGAGGCACAAAACGGTTCATATTGACACAGTAGCCGTCGGCTATCGGCTATTAGCCATCAGTATAGTAAAGCACGAAGATAAGTTGACACTCCACGATAACGTTGCCCGCTCGTAGGGGCTGGGTCACCCAGCCCCTACGAGCAACTGCGTGTCCAAATAATTATGGGCTTTACTATAATAACTATTGATGGGTTGACTGGTAGTAGGCATGTCTCTGAAATTTAACCTGCTTATTTTGAAAATTTACCGCATAGATTTCTAAACCCAGTTGGAACTGACCGAAAACCTGCCCGAAACATTGTCCCGCAAGACTATAGAGGCTTGCGCAAGGCGGGCAGCCCAGGAGGCCATAACTAAAAAGATGCCAGCAACAGAAGAAGTTCAAGCAATAGAACAGTTAATGGAGAGCCAAGAATTAATTTTGGCACAGCTCAAGAAGGTAATCGTTGGGCAAGAGGAAGTTGTCAATCAGATGTTGATGGCACTTTTTGCTGGGGGGCATTGCCTATTAGAAGGTGTCCCAGGACTCGCCAAAACCCTTATGATTCGGACTTTGGCGCAAATTCTGAACTTGAAATTTAAGCGAATCCAGTTCACACCGGACCTGATGCCTGCCGACATTACCGGCACGGATGTACTCGAAGAAGACCGAACAACCGGACACCGCTCAATTCGGTTTATTCAGGGACCGATTTTCGCGAATATCCTCCTCGCTGATGAGATCAATCGGACACCCCCGAAAACACAAGCCGCACTCTTGGAAGCCATGCAGGAGTATCACGTCACCGCTGGCGGTAATGAATTCCAATTGGAACAACCTTTCTTTGTCCTCGCTACACAGAACCCGATTGAGCAGGAAGGGACATATCCGCTCCCAGAGGCACAGTTGGATAGGTTTATGTTCAAAATCGTTATCGACTACCCCACAGAGACGGAGGAAACAGACATCGTCTCGGCAACAACCGGGGCAGAGATACCTGAACTTGAAACCGCACTCTCTGGGCACGCTATTGTAGCACTTCATAATATTGTGAGGCGTGTACCCGCCGCCGACAACGTCGTGCAATACGCCGTGAAAATCGCGCGTGCGACGCGTCCAAAAGAGGAAGATGCCCCTGATTTTATCCAACAGTGGGTACGCTGGGGCGCGGGACCCCGTGCCGGGCAATACCTCATCTTAGGTGCCAAAGCCCGCGCGATTCTACGTGGACGCTACAACGCCTCTTGTGAAGACGTGAAATCTGTCGCACCTTCGGTGTTACGCCATCGCGTCTTAACCAATTTCCATGCCGAGGCTGAAGGCGTTGACTCCGACACCGTCATCCAACGGCTCCTTGATACAGTAAAAGAACCCGCTGCAAGATTGTAGAACGCATAGGTGTCAATTCAAGAAAGAATTCATCGTAGGTGTTTTGCTTGGGTATTTCCGCGTATTTCTGCGGATTTCCCCTGGGTTGAACGGATGGACACCATACAGACAGTTTCAGTCATCATTCCAGTCCTTAACGAAGAGGATGCCATCGCCAAAGTCATCGCCGATATTCCGCAAACAGGAAACAACGGGGAAATCACTGTCCAAGAAATTATCGTCGTTGACAACGGCTGCACGGACAACACCGCCGCAATCGCCGAACGAAGCGGCGCGCGGGTCGTAACCGAACCGCGGCGCGGATACGGATACGCCTGTCTCGCAGGGATCGCCGCACTTGAGACATCTGCCCCCGATATCGTCGTCTTTCTCGATGGCGACTACAGCGACTATCCAACGGACATGCCGCAACTCCTACAACCCATACTCGAAGGCAGCACCGCACTCGTCATCGGTGCGAGGACACAAGGCGACGCAAAAGATGCCTTATTACCACAAGCACGCTTCGGCAACTGGCTCGCCTGCTTTTTAATACGCCGCTTCTTCGGCGTGCGCTATACAGACTTAGGTCCCTTCCGCGCCATTCGATACCCTGAGCTGCTCGCCTTGAACATGCAAGATAAAACCTTCGGATGGACAGTCGAAATGCAGCTCAAAGCCGCGAAGCACGGAATCGCTGTCTGTGAAGTCCCCGTCCGCTACCGCAAGCGCATCGGCACCTCCAAAATCACTGGTACGTTCACCGGCACCCTCAAAGCAGGCTACAAAATCCTCACTACCCTCATCTACCACCGCTTTTTGGCATAGGATCATACGTGTCAATTTTAGAAAAATAACCGTTCTGTTACCAGCCCCGGTAGGTTCGGTTTGATGAAGTTTAAGAAAATAAATCGGTAATTGACGGGCAATAATGCCCTTCGCATTTGGGTGAGTACACCGCAAAATTGCCCTACTACGAACGGGGTTACTCCCAATTTTAGACTGGACAGACCAAGAGAAAAAATAAATTTGCTTTTACAAATTATATATGTTATCATATATAATCTATACTAAAATTAAGACTAAACACGAGCATCCTATAATAGCGAAAATCTTGGTTCAGACAAACAAAATGTTACACTTTCTACCAATTTTCTTTTCGCAGCAGAACACCAACATTGAAAACGCCTCAGAAACCAGACACCACCTATGTTTACGCATATAAACAAAAAATATGCAATGTTACACTGGTGTAACATTTTAAGGCATCCACATCAACAAAATGAAAACGCAAAAGACATCCAAAATCCGTGAAATCTGTGCAATCAGCGGCTTAGACAAACGGAATGTTACATTTTCCGTGGTAACATTTTTTCACAATGGAAAACTTTAGAAAAAACACCGATAAACCCACACGATGACAGGGCTCTCAACCGAATTTCAAAAGTCACCGAAAAACAAAAAAGTTACCATTTGGTAACTTTTTGAGCTGGAAACCCATCAAATCTTCAACTGAAAATACCACACAGAAACCATTTTACATCCGGCGAATTGATAACCAAAAACCAAAACCTCTATTTTCCTTGATTTATCAGCAATATATTGGTATAATTAAGGACAAAGTAGACTGAAATTTTCAGTGGGCGATCGCAGTCCATAACCCCAAAAATACACACGTTTAACCGGAAACAGACGGGACGATCACAGCATGGCGGTACGAGAAGGAACTTCAGAGAGATTCTGGTGTGTTAAACAGATAGATATCTTCCACGACCTCTCCGAGTCAGACGCAAACGCACTTGAACGGATAACGACCTTCAAACAACTAAAATACGAAGATACCATTACGACTGAAGGTGTTTATCTGCTGAAGGAGGGACGTGTCAAAATCTATGAAACACCGTCTGAAGGCGAACCTGTCACCTTAGAGGTACTGGAACCGGGTGAAATCCTTGGCGCGATCGCATGGGATGATAACGAAGCAAATCGGAACCTCACCGCTGAAACACTTACGGAAGCCGTTATCGGTATCGTTAGCGCGAAAAACTTTCAATTCTTTCTGAAGCGAAAAATGCATTTAGCGATGCCGTTTAAACGTCCACTGTTTCAGCGCATCCAATCGGCTATAGCGGCTATAGGATGCCGTTTGCGGGTTTTTGGTATTGTGAAGTCCAAGTGGACACCTACTAAAAGCACAGATGCTGTTAACCTATTATCCAGAGGTCGGAAATCACAGCAGGGAACGACTAACCCGTTTCTGAACATTGCGTTTCGGAGTCCGGCATCACGGCTCGCGCTGCTATTACAAAACTACGCCAACGCGCCGAAGCAAAATCGTACAACGATCAGACACGGTTCACAATGCACCTTACGCAAACTTTCGACAAAAAAAATATCACAATTAATCGGTTGCTCTGTCGAAAGGACAGAGGCACTCCTAAATCAGTTTAAAGATCACAAAGTCCTTGAGAAACGGTATCGACGCATTCAGATATTAGATCTGTGGCAACTTAAAAAGATTGCCAACGCAAGAATGGTATCGCTACCGCCCCAAACCGTCAAAAACCAAGAGAACACCGAAACTTATGAGCAAAACGAACCCTTACTTGCAGTTCGACCAACAGATGGTCGGTGACATTTACACTTCGCAAGAGGTGATGGACAATCTAACCGTCCTATGCGATGAATACGGTGCCAGGTTCGCCGGAACCCCTGAAGAGTATGCAGCCGCGAACTTCATTGCAGACTGCTTCAAACGATACGGACTCCAGAACGTCAGACTCGAAGATTACCCTTATGCCGGTTGGACGCGTGGCACAGCGACGCTTGAGGTACTGGAACCCATCCGCCGAACACTGCACTGCATCTCGCTCCCTTACTGCCCCGCCGACGACATCACAACCGAATTGATCTCTGCTGGACACGGAAGCCCTCCAGAATATGAGGCACTCGGTAATACTGCTACAAATAACCTTGTCATGGCAAAGAGCTCCTCACCGCCCGACCTCGGAAGATGGGTACATCGCAAAGAGAAATTTGAACGCGCGGTCCTCGCTGGCGCGAGTGGGTTCATTTTCGTCAGTGAACACCCGGGTGTCGGACCCGAAACAGGGAGTCTTCAAAACAATAGACCTGCCCCCATTCCGGGTATCTCCGTTTGCAAAGAGGACGGCGAATTCTTGACACGGCTCTTGGAACGCAAACAAGGGAAAGTAACACTGAAGCTCCAGACCACGGATGTCAACGAACCCCGCACGTCATGGAACGTCGTCGCGGATTTGCCCGGTTCTGAAAACGGGAACGAGATGATAATCGTCGGTTGCCATTACGATGGACACGACATTTCGCAAGGCGCGCACGACCCTGCTTCAGGCATGGTATCCGTCATAGAAGCCGCCCGCGTCCTATCTGCTTATGCCGGTGATTCGCTCAAACGCACTGTCCGATTCATCGCCTTTGGCACAGAGGAAATCGGACTCACAGGCGCGTTTCGCTATGTCGATGCACACGACTCGGAGTTGGATAACATCCGGTTCATGCTGAATATGGATGCCGCCGGTGGAACAAGTCGCAAAGGTATAGTCCTGCACTGCTGGGACGCGCTGGGACCGTTTTTTAACACCGCGCGTGAGCAGATGCACGCCGAAATGCCAGTCGGACAGAAAGTCCATTCTTACTCCGACCACTTTCCATTTTTCCTGAAAGGTGTCCCTTCAAGCCACATAGGCGACCCAGAGGCACTACCGGCTGGTAGGGGTTTCGGTCATACGGCTTATGATACACTGGAAAAGGTAAAACTGGAAAACCTACGCGCCGCCAGCGCAGTCGGAGCAAGGATAGCACTACGATGCGCGAATGCCGACGATTTTCCAGCGAAACGGCGGACACCCGAAGCCGTTCAAGAAATCGTTGACACCGATCCAGGGTTAGAGGGATATCGTATTTCTCTTAAGTTGACACGTTAAGAAGTTCTGTTAGGACTTACGCATTTCCTCTTAAAGTCCCTCTGATAAGGGGGGTTTAGGGGTTAAAAACACCGAAATTACTGTTTTTCGCGCAAGTCTTATTTTATAACAGTATAAATTAGAAACTGTCAATAACCCCAAGCTAAAGCATGGGGCTTGTGCGAAGCGTATGCCAAACGTTCACTCCACAAGTTAAACTATTTTCTACAGTAATATATCGCAGTATCTCGGCGTGGCTGCCGAAACAATGTTTCGGATACTCCCCTCGTCTGATTCACTCTACGATATTGTGATCTGTAAGGGGCAATACACAACCCGTAAGGGAGATTACAAACAATGTTTGTTCCGGTGACAAGTCAAACAGGTCAGAAGTTGATGCCGACGCCTGCTAACAAGGCGGGCATGCTGATTAAGAAAGGCTTAGCTACGCCGTATTGGTCTAATGGGATATTTTGTATTCGGCTGAACTATGCTACCGAAGCCGAATACACACAAGATATAGTCGTCGGTGTAGACCCCGGTAGTCAGAAGGAAGGCTTTACCGTCAAGTCAGAATCTCATACCTATTTGAATGTGCAAGTTGATGCTCATAGCGGTGTCGGTAAGAAAGTTGAAAAACGTCGCGAGTTACGTAGAAGTCGGCGGTCTCGGAAGTGTCCGAACCGAAAAAACAGAACCAACCGTCTTGCCAATAGAGAGCGTATCCCCGCTGGGACACGTGCGAGATGGGATTGGAAACTTCGTATCCTGAATTGGCTTTCAAAGTTGTATCCCGTCACACACGTATGTGTTGAAGATATTAAGGCACGAACAATAGAACATGCTAAGAAGTGGAATACCTCTTTTAGTCCACTTGAAGTCGGTAAACAGTGGTTCTATACCGAAATTCGTAAACGCTGGGCATTGTTAACCTTACAAGGTTGGGAAACGAAAGAGATACGAGACCGGTTAGGGCTGAAGAAATCCTCGAAGAAGTTAGCAGAAACCTTTGATGCCCATTGCGTAGATGCCTGGTGCTTGGCGTATCACACTATTGGGGGTTCAGGCATTCCTGATAACACCGACTTACTCTGTGTCTCGCCGATCCGGATAAAGCGAAGAGCGTTGCATAGGCAACAGGAGTCGAAAGGGGGTGAACGCAGACGGGTGGGAGGCACTGTATTAGGTCAAGGCTTAGTCAAAAACACATTGATTAGGCATGTCAAATACGGATTCACCCGACTTGCTGGCGTTAACGCAAAAGGTTTGTTTTCAATATACAGTATGGAAAACAAACGATTAACGACAGGGGGGAAGCGGTCTGATTTTAGAGTGCTAACACGCCTGAACTTTTACTATAGGAGCGGGCATTCCTCCCCAACCTAAAGGATGGGGTCTCCTGCCCGAAGATTGATGATATATCCATGGCAACACCATAGTCGCATCGCTGGGCTGCTCCTATGCCTGGTCCTTATACTTGTAGGCACGTTTAATAGTGCCTACAGTGCGGAACTCAGCAAAGCATCTACACAAAACGCGGTAACTGCATCGCGGCGGACCGCAATCGTTACGGCAGTCGCGAAAGCCAGTCCTGCAGTCGTCAACATCAGCGCAGTTCGGAACGTTGAGACACAGCCCGCCTTTGAAGACTGGTTCTGGGGTGAAATCCCGTATTCTCGCAGGCGTTCGTTCCAAACAGTCGGTTCAGGGGTCATTGTTGACAAAAAGGGACATATCCTGACGAACCACCACGTCATTGAAGGTGCTGATGCTATCACTGTTATTGCATCCGATGGACGGGAATTTACAGCACAAGTCGTCGGACACGACTATTTTTCAGACCTCGCGCTTTTGGCGGTGGACACAGATTCAAACTTACCGGAGATTCAGTGGGGAGATTCGGAATCCCTTTTGGTAGGGGAATGGGTTGTCGCGATTGGAAATCCATTCGGTTTATCAATAGGGAACGCGCAACCGACCGTTACAGCGGGCATCGTGAGCGCAACGCAACGTTCCCTGATCGTCAACAATCTCTATCATGAAGACCTGATTCAGACAGATGCCTCCATCAATCAAGGTAACAGTGGTGGTGCCTTGGTAAACATATACGGTGAACTCATCGGCATAAACACCTTTATCCGCTCAACGAGTGGCGGTTCACAAGGTGTCGGTTTCGCCATCCCTGTCAACAAGGCGAGAAAAGTCCTTCAACAGATGACCGAATATGGCAGCGTTATCCCGCCTTATCTCGCTGTGGAGGTGCAAACGATAACCGAAGAGTTGGCAGAAAAGTTGTCAATACCGCTGAATACTGGGATTTTGGTGTCAGAAATAGAGAAACAAAGCCCCATTGGCAAGGCGGGCATCAAACGCGGCGATGTCATTCTCCGCATTTCGGAGCATCAGATAAGGGGTGAAGAGGACTTTCAGGCACTTACACGCCTGCTTCCACTCAATCAACCGATAAAATGCGAGTTCAGCCGTCGCGGCAAAAAACGGCAGACGGAATTCACGCTAAAAACACGACAATGGAACTATACGCCCCCCGGATGGGGGATAACATTTGCCCAACCTGACAAGACCATGGCGCGCAAATATCAGATGCCAGGGATTCTTATTACGCACGTTGATAAAGGGAGTGGATTGACGAACGCGCTTAAGCGCGGGGACCTCATCTATCAAATCGACGATACTAAAATTCATTCGCTTGAGGTTTTTAAAATCGTCGATGAAAATATCCGCTCACAATACAGGACACTCCTCTATTTTGAGCGAGACGGTGTCCATGAAGCCATTCCTGTTACTTTTAATAGAAACAATCAGCGGAGATAAGTGTTCTTATAGCCATCAGTTAACAGTTGTCAGTTCTCAGTTAAAAGGTTTGATGTAGCAATTTACTAATTCTTCTCGGAATACTCCAAGTTGAGGTAAATGTTACAGAATGATCATCAGAAGGTAAAACTATGAAATTGCAACTCCCCACACTCATTGCTGTCTGCCTTGCTATTCTCCTTATTGGCAGCATCTACTTTTTCGTCGGAGATAAGTCTGAGTTGGGCATCGCTGTCAATCTCGAAAGTGAAGAGTTCAAACAACTTCGCACGCATGCTACAGATGCCTTTAACGCTGGACGATACCAACAAGCCATTGAACTTTACAGCGAGGCAATAAAGATGCGTCCAGAAAACGCCGAAATCTTTAACGATCTCGGAACCGTATACTACGAACAGGGTATCAAATACGCTGGACCGAATTGGCCCTCATGGGAAAAAGAATTGATAGACGAAACCCCTGACGAAGCGATCGCAGAGCTCAAAGTCGCTATTGATAAAACAACATCTGGCGTAATCATGTTCAAAACCCGCGATGAAGCCGTTGCTGACGCTATCGAAGATGAAGCGAAACAACTCGGCGGCGAGGTGTACAGACAACGCTGGGAAAATGAAATCACGCTTAATACTCTCATCGGAGAGACAAAAACCTATCTGTTGCGAGCCAGGGACCACTATCTCTATGCCTTAGATTTGAAACCGACACATAGTGTTGCCTATCGCAATCTCGGTTCTTTCTTTATGAAGGTCGGTAAAACCGATAGTGCACTCGATTACTACCAAGAAGCATATAAATTGGATCCACGCGATACCGAGTTAGAAGAATATCTGAACCAATTTAGGAAATAACCTCAATTTTCGATGAGATTGGTACTTTTTTTTACTGGAAAATAGAAGTTGTTTCTCCGAATCACAATTCGGAAAAGGAAACAGCGTATGCAGCACAAACTCTGCGCAAATTGTGGGTTCTTGAACCCATCATTCAAATTTTGCGGTGAATGTGGCATGCCGCTCGACGGCACGCCGCGTTCCCCTGAATTCCCAGCAGCAGATACGGTTTCTATTAAACAGACATTACCACACGGGGCAGAACGCCGCCAGTTAACCGTCCTTTTCTGCGATATTGTTGACTCCACCGCATTTACCGAAAAACTCGACCCTGAAGAACTCCGAAACCTCTTAGAGGTATACCGGACATGTATCATGGAGGTGGTTTTAGCACAGAACGGACACATCGCTCGCTACTTCGGGGACGGTGTTCTCGTCTATTTCGGCTATCCAATCGCACACGAAGATGCTGCACATCGCGCTGTCCGAGCTGCGTTAGGTATCGTAGCGGCTATAGAAACCCTGAATCCGCAACTCCACACGACCTTCGGCGTAGAGATTAGCGTTCGGATCAGCCTCGATACCGGGCGCGTCGTCGTCTGGCATATCTCAGGACAGGAAGCACCCGAAGCAATTGACATCGTCGGGAAAACGCCGAATGTCGCCGCAAGGATAGAAAAATTAGCAACACCGAACACCGTTGTGATTGGTGATACGACGCATCAATTGGTCGAAGGCTTTTTTAAGTGTGAGGCACTCGGAGCATCTGTACTCCGCGGTATTTCGCAGCCCGTGAACATCTATCAAGTGTCGGGTGAAATCCCTGCACAAAGCCGACTGGATATCGCCAGTGAAAGCGGATTGACACCTCTTATCGGACGGGAGCGGGAGGTGGAACACCTCAAACAAGGTTGGGCGCAAGCACTGGCAGCCAACGGACAAGCACTCCTTATAGAAGGGGAAGCCGGTATCGGGAAATCGAGATGCGTGCAGCTGATTCAAGAGCATGTTGAGAGCCACCCAGATGCAGTTACTTTAGAAAATAGATGCTCACCCTATTACCAGAATAGTCCACTGTATCCTATCCTCTCGTTGTTTCAAGAACATGTTGTACAGTTTACAAGCACAGACACTGCCCAGATAAGGCTCGAAAAACTTGAAAATTTGCTCCGTGACTATAACGTCCCAACTGTCGGGCAAGATACAGAAGCGCAAGCACATACCCCAGAAACACTCCCACTCCTTGCTGAATTATTGGATATACCTTTCGAGATACAACGGCGAACGGAAACCGGCACCAGTGCTCGCTTGTATGGTAGACCTGTCAAACAGGATACATATCCATCCGAATGGCGGCGAAGCCAGCGACGGCAACAGACGTTGGAAGTCCTCGTCCAAGTGTTGCTGAAGATGTCAGAACAGAAACCGATACTCTTTGTCGTGGAAGACCTCCACTGGATCGATCCGTCCAGTATAGAATTTCTCACACTCTTAATCGAAAAGATCGAAAACGCCAGAATTTTCACAATCTTGTCCTGGCGATCCGACACACACCCCTCAATGGTATACAAAAGTCGGCACAACGTACAATCTAATGAAGATGGGAACTCACAGGCTGTTCCCGATGGAAACGTTACAAATTCTGCCATAGATAGAGAAATTCTGGAGAAACTCCTGCGACCGGCATGGGCGAATACACTGCAGTTGGAGGCACTCACACCTCCCGAAGTCGAAACAATGATTCAACACGTTGCAGGCGACACACAACTGCCACCAAACCTTTTCACGCAAATTGTCGAAATGACTGAAGGGGTCCCTCTGTTTGTTGAGGAGCTCACCCAGATGATGCTGTCTGAAGTGCCCGATCCCGATGATCGGGCGACTTCAGAAGAAGGCGACGCATTGGCACTTTCTTCTGACGCATTGGATGCAACGCGTTCACAGCCCCAAACAATGCAGGTGCCTGTAACACTACAAGATTTGTTGACAGCGCGTCTCGACGAACTCGGGACCGCGAAGGAGATCATCCAACTCGGGGCAACGCTCGGTAGAGAGTGGACCGCGGAGTTGCTGCATAAAATCGCATCAGGCGTTGATCTCGGAAATAATATCTTCACCGATTTCGCATCCTTAAAAGATGAATTGGATAAATTAGTAAACGCATTCATTCTCAATCGCAATGAGATGCCTGACAACCGGTTCCGCTATACCTTTAGGCATCCGCTTCTGCGTGAAACCGCTTATCAATCGCTGCTAAAAAGCAAACGCCAGCAGTATCATCAACAGATTGCAGAGGTGCTGGAAAGCGCAGATGGCTTCCAACCGGAACTCGTCGCGTATCATTACACCGAAGCCGGGCTTCCCGAAAAAGCCGTTGATTATTGGCACAGCGCGGCACACCGTGCCTTAGAACGCTCCGCAAACGTAGAAGGTGTCCGTCACATCATGCAAGGCCTCGCGGCACTTGAAACACTCTCAACGAAAATTAATACACCGGAACTCCAGGAAGCCGTCGAACGGCGTGAATTGGAGCTGCAAACGACACTCGGTACCGCACTGATCGCGACCAAAGGATATGCTTCACCGGAGGTGGAAGTCGCCTATACACGCGCACGCGAGCTGCTCGAAACACTTGAAAAAAGGGAGGAAGCCGCTTTAGTAGATGGATCCGATGTCTTGCTTGATCGTGTAAAAGATCTCCGATTCCCAGTGTTATTCGGGTTGTGGCTCTCTCATCTCGTCCGCGGACGACTCCGTTCCGCCCGTGAACTCGGTGAAGCCTGTGTTGCCATTGCCAAACAAACAGAAAGCCAAGCGTTTGAAGTCGAGGCACGTCGCGCCCTCGGTGCGACACTCTACTATTTGAGCGAATTCAACAGTGCCTTGGCACAGTTGGAGGCAGGAATTGAACGCTATCAGCCGCAGCAACATCCGGTCCCGGCATTTCTCCACTATGCGGCAGAACCCGGAATGACGCTCCTCGCTTATTCCGCGCCACTCTTATGGTGCATCGGCTATCCGACCCAGGCCGAAAAACGGATTAATCAGGCTGTGATCATCGGAAAGGATACGAACCATCCCTTTAGCGAGGCAGTATCACTCCATTTTAAAACCGTGCTTTATCAGTACCGAGGTGAAGCGGAGAAAGTAATGACCTCAGCAACGCAGATGCTACAGATATGTCAAGCGCACGGATTTTCCGCATGGGAAGCCGCAGCAATGGTACTGAAGGGTTGGGCATTCGTAGCGCAGAACTGTCCTGAAGAAGGCATCGCGATGATTCGTGAAGGCATCGACGCTTGGAAAGAGACAAGAGGTGAACTACTGATGCCTCTCTTTCTCGCACTGCTCGCACAAGCGTACCAACGCGCAGGACAATATAGTTTAGCCTTACAGACACTTGATGCTGCATTGCGTGTCATTACACGTACAGGAGAACGCACCTATGCTGCAGAACTCGCTCGACAGAAGGGTGAACTCTGTCTCATCCTCGCTCAAGAAACTGGAAATAACCGACCAACTGTTGCACAAGCGGAATCCTATTTTCAGGAAGCATTAGTGATAGCACGGCAACAAAACGCAAAATCATGGGAACTCCGAGCCGCGATCAGTTTAAGCGAATTATGGCACACGCAAAATCGTGGTGAAGACGCATATAATCTACTTAAACCGATATATACGTGGTTTTCAGAAGGTTTGGATACACATGACCTTGTACGTGCCGAAAACCTCTTAAAACAGTTAGAAATTTTCGCAACGACTTCTGAATAAATAGTTATCAGTTTTCAGTACGGTTTTCTGCGAAAACCTTTCAGTTTGCTTCGCAGTGAGAAAAAGAGGAAACCTTAGAACTATCAAAAACCTCCTTTACTGTTCATCGGTCATCAGTTATCAGTTACAAGAGTCCTCTTAACTGAGTACTGAAAACTGACAACTATTAAGAGGATATAAATATGAGACTTGGCGTTGTTGGACTCTGTGGCGACTTCCGCACACTTACATCAGATGAAATCGCAAATATCAAGGCTTTGGAATTTACTGGATTAAGCTTCCATTTCCGCAGCGCAGAAATCCCGTCTGTACCACCAGACGCTTGTACCCGCTGTGTGCAAATGTTAGAAGCAGCAAAACTCGACCTTGTGCAATTCGGCATAACTTACGACGAATGCCTCTTTCATCCAGACACCGCTGTCCGAGAAGCCGCTATTGAAAGCGTCCAACGCGGTATGGCAACCGCTGTCTCTCTTGGTGCACACCACTACCTTTTCCGTCCTGGTAGTCTTAATCCCGATGGCGCGTGGACATCTCACCGAGATAACCACCTCCCAGAATCAATGGAACGGTTGATCGAGACCTTGAAACCGATTGCGGAACATGCCGAACAACATGAACTGACGCTTGTTATGGAAACACATGCAGTTTCCATTATGGGTTCACCGGAAATCTGTCGCGATATCGTAGAGCGGGTCGGTTCCGATCGACTTCGCATCGTCATGGATTTTGTTAACCACTTTCAAACACTCCTACAGGTTTATGATAGTGAAGACCGTCTGAACCACATTTTTGACGTAATGGGTCCCGTCGCACCTATGGCGCATATTAAAGACATCAGCGTTCAGAACGGTTTGGTCCTCCACCTCAATGAGGAGGTCCCCGGCGAAGGTGAATTGGCACTCGGTGTAGCACTCAAACGTTTCGATGCACTCTATCCGGACGGCTACGGATTGATAGAACATCTCCCCGCGGAGAAGATTCCGCTCGCGAATAGCAATGTTCGACGAATCGCCGCCGAGAACGGCGTTAATATCTACTAATCTCACCTCGGAAAGGTGGATTCCTTAACTCCGTAAAGCTTAAATCATTCTACGTTTTTCTTGATATTTCTATTTTAAATGTGGTATACTTTTCTTATCTTAAGACTTAGCGAGGACTAACCACCTATCTGCGAAAACGGATGAATTAGGAATTTAGCGTCTATATTTCTATAGAAACGTCCAGATTCAAAGGAACAGGATTGACCCATGCTTAAAAACGTAAGGATCGCACATCTTTTAGGACACCTCTTTCGACCCTATATGCTGGCGGCTACTTTTCTCTCGCTTACGTTTTTGTCTGTAGCGTTTGGGCAGGATGATACGATTACCGACACGGTCACAGAAGGGGCACGCAGTATCTGGCCACAAGCGCGGGTCTACGCGGTCGTGGTCGTAATTCTCTTCCTCTTCAGTGGGATATTCTATCTGATAAGGCTCTTTCAGAAGGATAAACTTCTCAAGACACTCCTTAACAAATATGTTGTTTTTCAGATGAAGGACGGCAGACGTTACCGAGGCACAATGCGGCTTGAGATCACAGGGATGGAAATCATCTCTGAGGAATCCCGTCAGCGCGGGCATGCCCCAAGTTATATCTTCAAGACACAAGAACGTGAAGATCAAATTGTCGCATACATCCGCTACCACGATACGATGAACGAGCGAGAATTACGGGAACGCGCCTGGGAACTGGAGCGGGTCTACCACTCACCATTTATCTACAAAATGCGGCGGAAAATCCGAAATATGTTCGTCGCCCTCAGAGAGGCCTCATCGAACGCTATCAGCATGCTGTCTCAAAGCGTTAAGAAAAGTGTTGGTGGACAATTTGAACGGTACAACGAAGCGTATCAAGAAGCACTCGGAGGAAAAGGAGATATAACAGGACTCAATCAGCTGGACGAATCCACCGAATATTTGGAGAAGCAGGAGACCTATGAGCGTCTAATTGAGCGTTTGGTCGGTACCCGTATTAAAGTCCGTGTCCAGTTTCGCTCCGGCGAAGAGAACCACAGGGGTGAATACACCGCTATCCTCAAAGACTACAATGAAAAACATATAACATTGATGGATGTGAAAGATAATGACAACAACGGTTACAGAGACCAATGGGGCTATGAACTTGAGTATAAGCACAACTTAGATGCGCTGAACCGCCGCGATGACCGTGGCTTGCGCTGTCGCGCCGAAGGCGACGACGAAAACGGATATTTTCTTGTTTTTGAAAACAATACGCCTTATCAGATCCGACTTGGGAAAATCGAGTTTTTTGACGGTCCACCCCCATGGGGATGGGACGCTGAATTTAAAAAATATATGATCAACGCCTTCAGTGTTCAGAAACTCCCAGTCCAACCCGTTGCCAAACATAATGTCGGTCCATTTGTGCGTATTGCGAAGCCTGAGCGGCTTACGCCAAGAAATTATAAAAAGTTTAGAATCAACTTTTGCTCCTTCCGAGATGCCGATATAATTTTCCCACGCACATGCTGCACTATCGTCGAAAGCGCGGAGAAATATCAACCCGAGCTCTTCAGTCTAACTGGTTTGACCGACACAATTCTCGATATGAGCGATACTGAAGACATCGCTATCGCTGACAAGGATGGTCATCCTATCCACGGTGTTAACGTCGTTCACGGATATGTAACGAACGTCAACGAAGAACGTATCGACTTGAAGACGATTGATATCAGCTACAGCCGACGATGGGATGTTGAAAACGCCTTCCGCCGTTTCGATAACAAATTCCGACGTGGATTTCCCATCCATAAAAGGCTTCTGCCGATAAACCGCACCAAGATTACAGCGCATGCCTCTATCGTTGAGCAGATACACAACAACCCCGTTCGGCACGAGGCGTTGGCACCGCTCGTTTACCCGCAAGCACGCAGTCTAAACACCGCAGAACAGCGCGCACGCCGCCGAAAATTGATACGTAACCGCATTGTCGGAAACATAAATGCTACCTTCAATACCAAATTTTGGAAACCGAACGATGGGGTTCCCAAGACACCCGGTGTCACACGCTCAGAAGTCCAGATGGCAATGCCAGTCAGGCTTATGGCATTCACTGGTAATACATCTAAAGTCGAATTCCCGGTCCTGGAACGTTTTGAATACATTCAGGATCATCACATGATTTACAGGGAAACTCAAAATCTGCGAACCGATCGACTCCCGAAAACCGATATTTTGTGGATCGGCAACGGCGAAATTTACAAATCCGGCTACCGACTGAACATTGATGCTGAACATCGGATTAAAAATTTCGTCAGCCAAGGTGGGGTCGCCATCGTCTCTGGACAAGATGTCAAAACCAGCACCAAACAGCGCCGCGGAACTGGATGGATACCGGAACCGCTTACCGGCATTGCATGTGACGAAACTTACGAGTTATTTCCCACATTGCGAGGGAAACGTTCACGCATCTTCCAAAATCCGAATCCGCTAAATGGAAACCATCGTACGGATCCAGAGGCAATGGAGCAGCCCCTTATTCGACTCGATGATATGTGGCTCGATCCACTCGGGAAATGGACATCTCTCGCTAAAACCAACATCGCTGCAGCCGGACTCCCAAGCGACGGATTTGAAAACGCATCCGCGCTGCTCCTGCTCCCCTTCCAGAAGGGCTTATATATCGTTACTAGCTTGAAGAATGAGACAGAAGAGGACGTACGCATCAACGATAAAATCATGGAAAATCTGCTCCATTTTTCTGTCAAATGGTTGGACAAACAACGTTCCCAGCACAAGTTACAGAGCTCTACAAGATAATAATTAAAGATCCGATAACAGGACCTCCGTCAGTTTCTCAACGCCTTCGGTGATAACCAGCGCAACCTCAAGCACAAATATCGGAAGTTCCCAGTCTACCACAAACGGTTCCAGTTTGCCCTCGTCCTTTTGTGTTGTGACAATCATATCCGCTTGCGCAGCTTGAAATGCCCTGTCCATTTGTCCTAAATCTGCCTCGGTATAGACGTGATGATCAGGAAATGCCAATAATTTCACATTTTCTGGAGAACACCGCATGAGTGTTGTGACAAGCGCGTCTGGATTTCCGATTCCACAGACTGCAAGGATCCGTTTCCCCTCAAGTGCTTTCGCAGTATCAAGGATATTAGTTTTCTTCCTGCTTTTATTGCCTGCCAACGGATAGAGATAGACCGGCTGATGGACACTCTCCAGAATCAGCGCATTCGGTGTGAATCGCTTCACTATCTCTTTAGCGTGTAGCGATATGTTAGCGGCCTCTGTCCGTGTCAACAAGATGATGTCTGCACGTTGGAGAGCGGTAGGTGGCTCACGTAAGGTCCCTGCGGGCAGCAATTTCACCGAGTCTCCAAAAGGACGTTCTGTGCGGACCGTGAGAATATCAATATCACGCGCAAGCTGCCGGTGTTGGAATCCGTCATCCAAAAGTAGGACATCTACCTCAAAACATTCAAGGGCGACCCGTCCTGCCTGATAGCGTTGACTGCTTACAACAATCGGAATACCGCTGAGATGCGTCGCCATCATGTATGCTTCATCGCCGCTCTCTCCTAAGGAAGCACACACCCTTTTACCATCCGAGACAATTGTTACCTTTTCACGAGATTGGCGTTTATACCCGCGCAGCAGAATAGCGACACGCTTCCCTTGTTTTTGTAGATGGCTTGCAATAGTGATAACAGCAGGTGTTTTTCCCGTTCCACCGACAACAATATTACCAACACTGATGACGCGACACGGCAACGTACGCGCCTTAAACAGACCCAGTGTATAAAGTCGATTCCGGATCCAAACACTTGCACCATAGAGCCAACTGAGCGGAATCAACAAAAAGCGCAATGGGGTGGCGAGAAGTTTCTGTTGTAGTGAGGCAAGATCGCGAGAAGGTATGCGTCTCATAGTGCATAAAGTTTGCCAGTAGGGGTTGGGTAACCCAACCCCTACGTTGCGAAGTCTGTAAAGTCGAAAGGAGATTTTCTAACAACTTTAGGCACTTTACAGACTTTCTGCAGCATCTAACACCAATTCAGCAGTGCGTTCAGCGGCACCAACCGTGCCGAGTTGCGCATAAACTGCTTGAAGTGCCTCGCGTTGTTCTTCTCGTTTCTGTGGATGCTTTAGAAAATCGAGTGCCAACGTCGTCAAAGCAGTCGGTGTCAGTTCCGTCTGTAGCAGTTCCGGGACAATGTCACGCCCGGCAATAAGGTTAGGAAGTCCGCTTCGCTCTAAGGGTGTCAACGCCTTGACAATGTGCCAGTTAACCGATGCAGTCCGAAAGAGGATAATCATCGGTGTCCCGAGGCATGCTGCTTCAAGCGTTGCCGTGCCGGAAGTAACCAACAGCAAGGTTGATGCCCGCATCGCTGGATAGGTCTGGTGCTCTACAATTTTAAGGGATGGGATTCGAGTGTTCAAGAGTTCATGCTGACACTTTGCAATAAGATCACGTGAAATTCCGGGGGCTAACGGGAGTATCCATTGGGCATCTGGGTAGGCCTGAGCAATGTTCGCAGCGGCTTTTAGCATCACCGGCAAAATATGACGGATCTCAGAACGGCGGCTCCCCGGCATCAACCCGATAACAGGCGCGTTCTGCGCGCTTTCTGTTTCACATAAGTCAAGATGTTCGCGTGCCTCTTGTGGACTCAGGGCGGTTCGCGCAAAATCAACGAGCGGATGTCCTACGAATTCTGCGTTGGCACCGGCATCTCGGTAAAATTCTGCCTCAAAAGGGAAGATTGCTGCGACAACATCTGCCCATTTAGCCAGTTTCTTTGCTCGACCAGCACGCCACGCCCACGCTTTCGGCGGAATGTAATAGACAACTGATACACCCTGCCGCTGCGCGAATTTCGCTAACGGCATGTTAAACTCAGCAAAATCCACAAGGAGAAGCACATCCGGGTGTTCTTCACGGATACGTTGTTTCAGATACGCCTGTTTCCGAAGGAACATTGGTAGGACTCTGACAACATCGGCAAACCCCATGACAGCGGAATCTCGGATGTGAAGATCAAGTTTCACTGAGGCCGCTTCCATCTGGTCGCCACCCATGCCGAAGAGTGTTATATCGGGACAGAGTGCCTTGAGTTGCCGAGCAACATGAGAAGCGTGCAGGTCACCAGACGGTTCCCCAGCGACAATCATAACTTTCGGAGTCATAGTTTTCAGAGGAATGGTTGTCGGTTTTCGGTTAAGACATTGTGTCGGGGACGTTTCCTGTTCCTGCCACAACTCTCACTGCAAGGCACTCTTTAACCGATAACTGATAACCGAAAGATTTTTTGAAAAAAAATCGTACTGATAACCATTCACGGCATCATCCCCGGCACCTTCAGTCCATCGGTTTCATCAAAACCGAACATCAGATTGAGATTCTGCACTACAGCACCCGCAGCACCTTTACCGAGGTTATCAATCGCTGCCATCGCGACGACGCGGCGGGTCCGCGTATCGACTTCAAGCCCAACATCACAATAATTACTGCCGAGCACCGCCTTTGTCTCCGGATATGCTCCGGAAGGAAGCACCCGAACAAACGGCTCGTTCTCGTAAAAGCCTGAATACATGCCGAGGACTTCTTCAGTGGACATCTCCTCGGTGAGCCGCATATAAACAGTGCTGAGAATACCCCGCGTCATTGGAACAAGGTGTGGGGTGAATGTCACACGAACCGGGGTTTCCGATGCAACAGCACTTAATTCCTGTTCAATTTCCGGTGTATGCCGATGCGAACCGATATTATAGGCAACAACGTTAGACTCTCGATTTGGGTAATGTGTATTTTCACGCGGTTTCGGACCAGCACCCGAAATGCCGGATTTGGAATCAACAATAATGGAGTCCAATTCCACAACACCTTGCGCGACTAACGGCATCGCCGCAAGTATGGCACTCGTCGGATAACACCCCGGATTTGCTACAAGTTGGGCATCCCGAATCTTGGCACGATACCGCTCCGGCAACCCATACACCGCTTGCGGCATGAGTTCCGCGCTTGTATGTTCGGTGTGATACCACGCTTCGTAAGTCTCAGCATCCTCAAGTCGATAGTCTGCACTGAAATCCACAACGCGCAGCCCTTGTGCCAGAATTTGTGGCACAAACGCCATCGCCACTTTGTGCGGAACCGCGAGAACAACGACATCCACCCTCTCTTTGAGGGAGTCAAGGTCTAACGGTTCAAATGCGGACGAGAGAAACCCGCGGAGGTTTGGGAGGACACTATCAATACACTGACCGGCGTAGGTTTCAGAAGTGCAGAGTGCGACCTGTAACCCTCCAGAGTGGTTAGCGAGAAAGCGTAACAATTCACTACCGCTATATCCTGAGGCACCAACAATCCCAACTTTTATCATATTTTTAATTTACCTTGCGGAGGAACGACATGCGTCCTATCTATCACGTGCCTTTCTTAAACCCGCCCTCCACTACGTTACTGGCTTACGTTTTTGCTTATGCCTTACTGCAGAAAACCAACCGCCACGTACCAATCGTTATAGATTATGCAAGGAATTGTAGCACATTTCGAGTGGAATGTCAAATTATGATAGAGACATGCCATTGAACGCACGCTATTCAAGAAATAAATTGACAGACCACCGTATACACGTTAAAATATGACATACCTCGGCTTGCAAACTACGCCGGAAAATCTAAAAGGAGACCACTATGAAGTTGGCAAGATATGAATTAAATGGCGCAATTGGTTACGGCACTGTTTCAGGAGAAAATCTGAACGTACTATCGGGATGCCCGTTTGGTGAATATAGCGAAACAGGCGATACTGTAGCATTAGCGGATGTCAAACTCCTCGCACCGACAACACCGACAAAGGTGTTAGCTGTCGGCTTGAATTACCGGAGCCACTTAGACGGTGCTCCGGAACCGACAAACCCCGAAATCTTCATCAAAACGCCTTCTTGTATTAATGACCCGGGGGGCAATATCGAATTACCGGACGGCGATGATGACGTACACGCCGAAGGCGAACTCGTCGTCATTATAAAGAAACAGACACGAAAGGCGACACCAGAAGAAGCAGCCGCCAACATCTTAGGCGTGACATGCGGCAACGATGTTAGCGCACGGACATGGCAAAGCAACGACTTGCAGTGGTGGCGCGCCAAAGCATCGGATACCTTCGGCCCCATAGGTCCTGTCATCGCTACGGATGTTGACTATACGGACGCGCAATTGGAGACCCGTATCAACGGCGAAGTCGTTCAGAAACAGACAACCGCAGACCTTATTTTCCCTGTAACAACCATTGTCAGTTTCATCTCACAGGCGATAACCCTTGAACCGGGAGATGCAATCTTTACTGGCACACCCGGGACAACCACGGCGTTGAAAGCCGGTGATGTCGTTGAAATTGAGATTGAAGGTATCGGCGTTCTGAAAAACAGTGTTGTCGGACAGTAATCCTTTTGTAGGTTCGCTTTCCAATTTCTCTGTTGGCATTATGATGACAAAATTGTTTAGCAGCTCAGTATTATTATTCTTGATAGGCTTTCTCGCTGTTTCAATGTTCGCTGGCTGCGGCGGCGATGATGAAACAGTTACAGATGAACCTGTCCCAGTTAACTTCGTCAGTGCATCCCCGTCCGGTGGTCAGATTACCACGAATGCGACTATTACGGTTACTTTCGACAACGCACCCGGTGATATCATGGTAAATCCTGGCACTGCCAAGATCACAGGCAAAACTGCGGCTATCACGGGACCCTTCAAACTTGGTCAACTCGTATTGACGATCACTTGGGCTGATGGCACCCAAGCACTGAGCTATAAAGTTACCGCGCCGGACTGACCCGACGATCCGCGTGTCACGGGTGGCACTATTATAGACGGTGACAAGGATGTTGATCCGGTAGCTATCAATAGCGAGGGAATAATCGAGATCACTTTCAATGAAGAGGTAACCGGAAACATCGCAC
>JAPOZO010000028.1 GCA_026706025.1 Candidatus Poribacteria bacterium | reverse complement strand
CGAAAAGAGGTTGTTAAACTATAGGGAAATAATATGAAAATTACAAACATTGAAACGTTTATTGTGGATGCGGGGTGGCGGCCTTGGATTTTTGTGAAGGTGGGAACCGATGAAGGTGTCACCGGCTACGGCGAATGTAGTGATGGTAGGAATCCTAACGGCGTTGCGGGGACTATCAAAGACCTCACGCCGCTGCTTATCGGACGCGATCCGCGCCCTTATGAGATGCGGTTTTCGGATATGATTCGTGGTTCTCGACAAAGCCCTGGCGGCATCGCTGCGAAAGGGATCGCTGGTATTGAGTGCGCGTTGGTGGATATTAAGGCGAAAGCGTTGGGGATCTCCGTTGTGGAACTGTTCGGTGGACCGACACGCGATAATGTGCGCGTCTATTGGTCCCACTGCGGTTCCTCTCGCGCACGCAACTTTGAACTCATTGGTGTGCCACCTTTAAGAACGATGGATGACATCGCCGCGTTGGGGCGAGAAGTTGTTGAGAAGGGGTTCACCGCTCTTAAAACCAACATTGTCATTCCCGGTGACCCTGCTTCTGTCTATTTCCCAGGCTTCAGCAATGGACCGGGTACCACTGATGGAAATGTAACGCCTCAACTCCTACGGCACATTGAGACCTTAATCGGTACCTTTAGAGAGGCAGTTGGGCCCGATGTTGGTATCAACCTCGATCTGAACTTCAATTTCAAACCAGAAGCGTGCATGCGTATTGCCAAAGTGCTTGAACCGTTTGACATGCTATGGTTGGAAATCGATATGTACGACCATGAGGCACTCCGTCAAATCAAGGATTCCACGACGACGAAGATATGCACCGGCGAAAATCTCTATTACATGCGGGAGTATTTACCCTATTTTGAATGCCGTGCTGCCGATGTGTTCATGATAGATGTACCGTGGAACGGGTTCGCACCGTCAAAGAAAATTGGTGACTTGGCGAATGTGTTCCAGCTCAATGTCGCTCCCCATAACTATTATAGCCATCTCGCGACTTATATGAGTGCAAGTCTTTGTGCTGTCTTACCTAATGTGCGAATCATGGAGATTGATATTGATGATGTTCCGTGGAAGGACGACTTAACGACGCACGTTCCAGATATTGTGAACGGCTACATGAAAACCCCGACGCGTCCGGGGTGGGGAACTGAACTCAACGAAGAGGTTGTCAAGGCGCATCTCTGGGATAATCGGAGAGGCGATTGGTAGAGGCATTAAGCGGAAGGCGAGCGCAACTTTTTGGGGTTAATTATTAGGCTGCCGCTGTGCAGGAAATTAGAAGGTGTGGCTGTAGTGATGTCATTGCAAAATAGTAGTGTCATCTGCGCTATGGACGGGATGCGGATTCAGATTGTGGGCGCCATCCAGCGGAATATCATCAAGCATAATGACTGCTCCTGATGTGGCAGACTGATGCATGGCGAAAAGCGTCTGGACAACGTGTAGGTTACCCCGCCCATCCGTGATCGGTTTTTCACCTGTTTGTAAGCACTCCAAAAAGTGAGCCATCACATTCCCAAAAGCATCTGGGAACCACGTCCCCTCTATTGACGGTTTAATTTCTCGGGTTTCTGGTTCTGTGAGGTGAACCGTCATATCATCACTGTTCCCGTAGATAGCCCCTTTGGTGCCTTGGATGCGGATTTCCTCGTGCGGATGTTGTAAGTTGCGTCCGGGGTTGGCAAGAAATGCCCAGTTACACGAAAGCAAACCCTGTACACCGCTCCGACTTTTGAAGAGCGCGACAGAAAGAGTTTCGCCTGCCTCAATTGGGCGGTTATGTCCGTGTGCTTGACAGTAAACACTTTCATATTCGCCAAACCATTTATAGACAAGTCCAACGTGATGCACCTGCATCGCTGGAATCAAGTGGCGTTCAGGGAATTCGGTGTAAAATCCGTTGCAGGTTATGGAGACGTGGTAGATTTCGCCGAGGTATTCGGCGTTGATGTAGGGTTCAATGGCGAGGAAACCCGGAACAAAGCAGGAGTTTTGGTTCACCATCAGCTGCACGTTGTGTTGCTCACAGATGTTGACCATTTCAATAGCCTGTTGCATCGACATTGAGAACGGTTTTTGGCAGAGTATGTGTTTACCGGCTTCGGCGGCGGCTTTGACAATCGGAGAACGGATCCACGGTTGCACCGCCATGTCAACTACGTCAACATCTGTATCGGCAATCAGGTCAGCGATACGGGTGTATCGTTTATCAATGCCAAACGCGTTACCAACTTCATTGAGGCGTGTAACGTCTTTGTCGCAGATCGCAGCAACGTGCAGGCCTCGGCGCTGGTAGCCGAGTAGGTGCTGCTGCCCGATCCCTAATCCGATTAGCCCGATGCCGAATTCTTGTATGTCTGTCATCGCTGGTCCCTAAATAAGTAAACGCTTTTAAGCAGGTAACCCCCCTAACCCCCCTTATCAGGGGGGCATGAGATCGGAAAATCAGAGGCCCAATCCTTCGTCAATCTCGCGTTGATAGGTATTAATGGATTCATCAAGCATCTGATCCATCTGAACGATTTGTCCTGTTGCACCGGACTCGAGGATTGCGTAGGAGACAGCGACGGAACGTGTGCCTTGATAGGCGTTGACTTCAACTTCGCGCTTTCCGGCAATAACTTCAGCAAATTCACCATATTCCATGGCGATATTTTTCGCGTCCCCTTCCTTAAACGAGTAGTTCCACAATCGGTCGCCGCCGAACAGATCTGCTGTGACAGCGTCTAAGCGGAAGTCTGGAACGAGGTCCAAGATCCGTTGGTCGTTAATCGTTTCCTGGCCGTCAATATTCAGGGTAATAGTTCCACCGCCTCGGTCACCGGGGAGCGTCATAGAACCTTGAGAACCGTGAATTTTGCGGAGCCAGCTGCCTTGTCCCCACGCCGCGTGATCCTCAATATATTGTCCGACGGCACCGTTTTTGAAAGTCAGGGTTGCATAAGCGGCATCCTCAGCAGTTGCCTCAAATTCAGCGGGCATTTCGCGCTGCCATTTCGTATAGACACCAGCAGGATTAGAGCCAGATTCACCGGTCACTGCGGCAGAATTATGTCGGATAGGTTCATGAAGACGGGTTTGCGCATAGACGGTGTCAATTTCACCGAGGAGATACTCCATCATGTCAGCATAGTGGACACCGACATCCAGCAGTACACCGCTCTGATCTTTCTGATGTCGCCAGACGGAGATAAGCATGCGGTTGTTGCCCCCGATGGCATGATGGATAAGGAGGCGAGGTGTCCCGATAACTTCTGCCTCAAGCAGTGCTTTGGCAAGTCGGTTGATCGGATCCCGCCGATAGTTCTCTGCGACGCTGAGGATTGCCTCAGATGCATCAGCGGCACGCCGAATGAGATTACACGCCCGGACAGTTAACCCCATCGGTTTTTCGACCATTGTGTGCCAGCCGCGTTCGAGGGTTTCGATGGCGACGGTGTGGTGATATGGGGGTGTAGTTGTTACATCCACGGCATCAACACCGACTTCAGCGAGTTCTTCGAGACTTCCAACGACAGCAGGTTTTTCACCAAAACGTTCTTCTGCTTGCGCAGCGAGTGACTCGGCATTGGCAAGGACTGGGTCACATGCACCGACAAGGTTAAACCGTGTCCAACCTGCCCGATGGAGTTCTGCTAACCCATACATGTGCCGGTGTCCCATCCCGCCACATCCAACGATTGCCAATCTAATTTTATCCATATTACCCCCTTGCAGTCTATAGATGCGTTTTGGAAGCGCGTCCTCTTTTTACTTCAGGAGTGCGTCTAACCGCTTGAGATCAGTTTCCATTTGCGCTGAGTTGTCACGGTAGTGTTGGGAACGGCTAAGCACCTTGTTAGCATATCTTTTACCGCTGTTGATAAGGGGACCAGCGACTTTCACCTTACCGGGGCCGACGTTATAAGCACCGAGTGCTAAAGTCATATCCCCTCTATACTTTTCCAAAAGCATCTTAAAATAAGTTAAACCGGCGTGCAAATTTTTATGTGGATCAAATCGTTCATCTATGTGTGAATCAAGTTTTGGTTTCCTTTTATCCTGATACTTCGGTACTGTAAGTCCAAGTTCACGGGCAGTTTCAGGCATCATCTGCATCAATCCGCCTGCGCCGTTCTTAGACACAGCAATCGGATTAAAGTTGGATTCGGCGTGAATAATGGCAAGCATAAGTTCTACATCAATATCGTATTGCTTCGCTATTTGGACCGCCTTGTCCGCGGACTTTGGTTGTTGTATTTTTTCTCTTTCAGTTGCTGATTCAGATACTGGTACTTGCGGTGCACTTAAAGCGATCGGGCCTGGCTTCTGTGATGCACTTAAAGCAATCGGGCCTGGCTTCTGTGAGGTAGGTTGTGTTCCACCAAAAGACATGCCTATTGAAACAAGATGTCTGTGGTTGAGGTTTTCTTGGTTGAGGTAGGTGTAATGGAGCTGCTTTCCCAATTGGTTAAGTGAAAATCCGAGACTCCATGATTGAGATGGTGCCTCGTCGCTGAAGGCAAATGTTGAGCCGACACGGGCAGCAATTGTTTTGCTCCCGATTTCTAAGCTTGTACCAAGGCTTGGATGTGTAATATCTAACCGGTTGTGCCATCGGATAATTGGGTGGGGTGTAAGAACGGCACCGAGAGCAAGTTGCTGGTCAAAGGTTTGCAGAACCTCTCCGTTTCTATGCCGAATGGTAACTCCAGAAATATCGCGTAGCCGAATTCCGAAAGCAAAGTGAGCGTTAGGGGCTGTCAACACACCGACATCATAGTTTTGTGCCCAAAGGCTACCATAATAAGGTGCGCGGCTATACCCTGTGCTGGCACCGAGTTGCAGAGGACCGAATTTCCTGGCATAAGAGAGCAATGCCTGGTTATTGCCGAGTTCAAAACTACCGATCGGGTTCGCAACGTGATCTATCAGAAACCGATCGCCGCGATTTAAGTCGAGGAAATTTACGCCGAATGTCCCGATAGATTTGATAGGATAAGCGAAGGAGACAGCACCTTGAGACAGGTCGTAGATAAGGTTTCCACGCTGCAGCGTCGCAAGCCCCGCAGGATTCCAGAGGGGGCTTGTTGCATCATCTGCAGCACTGATAAATGCACCACCTAATCCGATGCCACGCGTGCCAACTTCGGGTCTTAGGTTGAGTGGATCTGATAATGTGCTTTTTTGACCGAGAAAATACGCGAATAAGAGAAAGATAGTCGCTATAAGTAGCAGACCCCGTTTACGGTATGGTAATGTACTTAGTTGGTTTTTCACTTCTGCCTTTGTACCTAATTTCAAAATGTAAATGGGGTCCGGTGGAGATACCGGTGTTTCCCGACAAGCCAATTACCTTTCCTTGGCTTACAGTTTGCCCGACTTTTACCCTGATGCGTGACAAATGTCCATACCAAGTGGTAAAATCGTCCGCGTGTTCTATACCGACAAGTTTCCCGTACCCACCTTTTCGACCGGCAAAGATAACTCTACCTGCTTTAGAAGCGTAAACACGTGTGCCTGTGGCAGCACGGAAGTCAATCCCAGCGTGGTGCTGGTAGCGCCCCGTTACGGGGTGAGGTCGGTAGCCGTATTTTGATGTAACGACTAAAGGTACCTTGAGCGGTTTTGCGAAACCTGGACTATCCTCACTAATCCGTATCATTCTGCCAATCTGGAGGCTGCGCGGCGAGGAGATACCGTTAATCCTTTGAAGATCGCGCCATTCAATGTTATGACGGCGACCGATACTAAACAGGGTATCCCCGGGCTGAACCTTATACCAGATGTCTTCAAATGCGAGAGTTTCTCTGGGAATACGCAGCGTCCTCCCAGTCCGTATGCGGTGTGCTGACTTAATACTATTCGCTTGGATAATCGATTTGAGGGGTACTTTGTACTTCTGCGCGATTTCCGACAATGTCTCACCTTTCTGAACCAGATGTTGCTGAACACCAGCAGCGAGTGCTGTTCCGAAAGGTGCTATTGCAAACAAAACACCTATAAAAATGTGAATTAACCTTCTCTTCATTTGTTACCCTGACAAAAGAAAATAAAATAAAACTGCGGCAAACTCTGTCAAAGCCTGAGCCGAGTAGATATTGCTCATTTTGACAGAATCTACTCCTAACTAATCTCTAACAGTCAGCAAGACATTTTTCGTGTCTGTGAAAATTTGCGTGTCGGTTTCAATGCCAGAAGATCCAACTGAAACGACTTCACTGATCACAGTCACAACAAGTTGAATAACTTCAACTTGAACGTTCTCCCCGTCAAGTGTTTGGGGAGCAGTCCAGGTGACCGGGTTTTCGGTGGATGCGGAAAGTTCGCCAAACTGGGTAATGTTCAGCCAGTTCAACGTAACACTGGTCCCTCTAACCCCTTTCACCGAAGCAGTTAATTCAACGTCTTCACCAGGTTGCACCGTTTTCTTGGTAACGGTGATTTTTACGTCAAGATCGGTAACCTGCTCCGGCTCCGCTACGTCCGGGATTTGTGTAAGTTCAACAATATCGTCTGTAGCTTCGCTATCTTCTACTGTTGGACTCTCTTCTGCGACAGGATTTTTTAGATTGCTACCACCGCAGCCTACGAAACTTAATACGAGACCTGCTACGAGAATGTAAATACCGGCTAAGGACATGTAGAACAACATGTCGCGTTGAGATACTCTCATGATACCGTCCTCTCTTCATACTTCGGATCGGGTGAAACACTGATGTGTTACAAAGGCATAGGTTTACTGTTTTACCAACCTGTGGACTTTTGGACTGAGGCGAATCGTTATTTCGTATTTTTCACAGTACTTAAACGGACGTAAAACAAACGAATACGCAAATTATACCCTAATCGTTCAAGTCAAGAAACTTGTTGGTTTGTTAGCAGTAACGAGTCGTGAAGAGAGTCAGTTACAAAAATAGTGGGTTTAGCAATAAAAGTTTGGCTGGGAGGATAAATCCCTATCTGCGCTTAATTTCCGGCATTTTCTAACTCTTGACGCAGAAATGCGAGAAGATCAGCGACCTGTTGATCGCTAAGGATGTCCGGTGCATAGAACGGCATCAAGACACCGCCTCCGCGAATTTTAGTAGCCCAACGTACCAACGTCGCATCTATGTTGCGAGGTGGTCTCGTGCGGATGAGTTGGGGGCCAATCCCGGCTTTGTAAGGTGTCGGATGGCAGACGACACAAGCGCGTCCGAAAAGTTGCCACCCATTCTCTGCATCGCCGCTCATCGCAGCAAGTTTTTCACCTGCAGCCTTTTTGGCGTCGTCATCTAACATAGCCATTTCAAACTGGGGACCCTTGTTATCACCAGAGATCGCTTCAAAATAAGCCATGAGTGCTTCGGCATGTTCCTCTGGAATCGCAGTCGGATTGACTTCGGTACCTGGGATTCGCTGTAAGAAATGTTGATAACAGAAGCCACCGCCACCAGCGGCGCGGGCAAAGTTTTCAGCTGAAATCATTCCACCTTTTGCCTGTCCACGGTGTGGGACACCGACGACACTATGCCCCGCGCGAATAACACCGTCTGGATTGGCTGTATCGTCAAAATCTGCGTGGCAGTTTGCGCAGGTAAGCCCAGTCGCGTGCCCTTTTGTCTTACCTGGTTTAATTGTTCCTTTAAAAGTCGGATCGTGAAAAAGTTCGCGCCCCAGTTGCGCTTTGTCCGACATTTGTGCATGTGTGAAAAGGATGAATGCCGTGATCAAAACGCCACATAGGGCAAACGAAACGAATTTACGCATCATAAATCTCCCTTTTTAATGATGTATTATCTGAGTATTATACCAAATATGCAATTTATTGTCAATTAAATTGTTTAGGATAAAGCGTTTTCATTAGATATTGAGGCACTTAAGTCGATTCCAACCGTGCAATATAGGGCAAATTCCGATATTGCTGTGCGTAATCAAGTCCATAGCCAACCACGAACGCGTCTGGGATCTCAAAACCGATATAGTCGATAGCGACGGGTACTTGGCGTTGAGAAGGTTTGTCAAGTAATGTGCATACCTTAACGGTTTTCGGATTCAGCGTTCGGAGGTGTTCACGAAGAGACTTCACAGTGTGCCCGGTATCAACAATATCCTCAACAATGAGGACGTGTTGTTGTTGAAGATAATCACTGCCACCGCGAATGAGTTGGACCCTTGATGGTTTTGTGCCGTTATGGTAACTCGTGAGTTGCACGAATTCAAAGCGGACCTGGACTTCTCTATCTGAATCAGTAAGTTGTGCGCTAAAAATGGCACGCGCGAGATCCGCGAAAAATAACACACTTCCCCTGAGTACGCCGAGGAGGACTAACTCTTGATTTTCGTAATCGGTGGAAATCTGCGCTCCAAGTTCACCAATGCGGTTTCGAAGACAGGATTCAGAGATGAGAACGGATTCAGGAAGAAGTTTGGTCGCTGACATAATGTAGATAGAGATATTGCCGTGTGTCAGGTTTGATCTTGAAAGATTCGCTGGTAGTGTAGCCGATAACCCACAAAATCGCGTCGCCACAAACAAGCAATGGAATGCTATCGCGTTCGTAGCGAGGCACCTTAGCATCTATCAAAAAGTCCTTAATCTTTTTCGTTCCTCGCATACCGTATGGCTGAAACCGGTCGCCTTGCCGCCGATTACGCACTATGAGCGGAACTGTTTCTGAAGTGGGTTTTGCAAACACCTTCCTTAATTTTTCGTGGTCAAATATCGCTTCAAACTTGCCATCAGGCAATGCGAGCGTCCTGCGGGACTCAACATCCCCCAATTCAGCAGTAATTTCAGTATTTAAAATTGCTATAGATGTTTTACCACCAATAGTGACCGGATAAGTGAAACTTTCTATTTCTACTGGTTTTCTTTCAAAGATGAGCTGCTGATATGCGCGTCGAAACCGCAAATCGTTTGGAAGTGCTAACACGGTGTTCGGGGTATCCCCTTCGACAAGGTTTAGCATCGCTTCACAATGTGCGAAATAGAGATCGTTCATATCGCCCAACATTTCAGAGACGCTCTGTCGAAGCATCCGCCTCTGCAATGCGATGTGATATTGGCGAAATTTCACCCTATTTAGTACAACACTCTTGTCTGGACCTTGTATCTGACACGTCTCAAATGCCTCCCGCGCTGCTGTGTCGAGGTATCCCGATTCAGCACGCAACACGTCGGCAGTACGACTTAATCCGGTCTTGATATTCGGATTATAATCACGCTCAAGTTGCGGTATCAATTCGCCACGGATACGGTTACGAAGATAATCTGTATCCGTGTTAGTTGCGTCATGTCGTGGGACAATACCAATGGATGTAAGAAACGTTTCAATTTTTTGACGTGTAAACCCCGCGAGCGGTCTAATAAATTTCATATCCCTGACAGGTGAGATGCCTTTCAAACCAGTCGCACCGCTCCCGCGGATGAGGTTCATCAAAACCGTCTCAGCGATATCATCCTGATGGTGTCCTAAGGCTACTTTAGTGGCACTAACTTCCGTACAGACGGATTCGTAAAATTGATAGCGCGCCTTCCGACCTGCCGCCTCTACAGACAGTTTCCACTGTTTTACCAAACGAGGCACTTCCGCACTTTGAATAGTGCAAGGCAATTCCAAGCGTGCTGCGTGCTGTCGAACAAACTCCGCGTCTGCATCTGCATCCGGGCGGAGACAGTGATTCAAATGCACAATGTGAAGTTTGCAGTTAAGTTGTGCGCGTAAAGCATGCAGCCCGTACAGAAGGGCAAGCGAATCCGCGCCGCCTGAGACCGCAACAAGCACAGTCTCACCATCTTCAATCATCTTGTGTTGTGCAATGAGACGGTGCATCTGTCGCACAAAGTCGATTGTCATGAGGTGTGCCAATTTTTAACAGCAAGTTCGGGGAACCTGCCAGCTGCGCCAATAAGAGCAATGCCGGTGCGGAGAGTCGAACTCCGGACAGCACGATTATGAGTCGTGTGCTCTAAACCACTGAGCTACACCGGCACGTGTCTGGGGCGAGTTAGTAAATTCTACCCCAACATTTTATTTTAAGTATAACACACATTATAAAAAAAGTCAAATGTTTTTGTCAGGTTTACCCGCTAAAACCGTTGCTTTGATGGCGGATAGTCGTGCTTTCAGGTATTCAAAACATTTGAGGGTTAGGTCAAATTGAAGTTAAAGAAAATAATACTTTGACCGTTCAGTTTCTGGCGTACGATCTGGGCGGGTTCGATACCAGCGGAAGTGTTCATAGTGAGCGGTATAGTGTTCGCCATCTCGACTGTCATTGTAGCTGAGGAACAACATTCGCCGCGCACGCTTCGATTTATTGGATGCCGCCGCGTGTGGCGTCAAACAGGTAAAGATCGCCATGTCTCCGGGTGCTAAGTCCACGTAGACGTGTTCCTCGTTTGCGAGATGTTCGGGATCAATTGAGCCTTTATCAAGCGAACCGGGTTCATGTAAAAACCCTTGATGATGCCCCGTCCAGAGTTCTGTGCATCCGTTCTCTTTCGTGCTGGCATCAAGCGCGACTGAAACCGTAAGGAGACTCTGCGGGAAGCCTTGCCACCAATTGTAATCCTGGTGCAGTCCATTACCGTGGCTGTCCGGTGGTTTGAAGATGAGTTTATCTTTGAACAGTACGGCTTCGTAGCCATTATACAGCGATGCCAACCGATCCATAATCCGTCTGTCCCGAGCGAGTGCAGAAAATAGTGGTGAGATGCTCACAAACGGATCGATTTTCCATGGTTGTCCATTTGCCAATATCTCAAAGCGGAGGTTGTATTTCGGTTCGAGCTGAAATTCATGGCTCAACGCAAACGCACGCTCAACAATCTGTTCTGCTTCTTGGCGGTAGGTCTCAATCTCTGTAGGTTGGAACACATCACGGAGAATGAGGAATCCTTTCTCGCGATACGCCTCAACTTCAGCGGTATCAAGTGCGAAATGCAGTGGTCGTTGCTGTGGACCGTTCCATTGCGGTGTGCCTATTTCAGATGGGCGTTCAACACTTACCATTGTTGTCTCCTGTCCATTACTGAACTCGAACATCTGTTTTCAATTGTCCCCAACGCGTTGTGAGTTTACCATTCGGCTCAACTGCGAAGGAAGGGATGTCTGCTCCGTCAATGACCAGATTATCGAAGTGGGCGTTTGCCGAGTGCGTAATAAAGCCGATACGTCCACTGTCACGGAATTTTGCATCATCGTCACCCTCGAACAGGAGTTCATCATCGATGAAACACTGATAATTTTGACCCTCTGCAACAACTTTAAAACGATAGGTTTCGCCAACTTCTGGGTCAATAGGTAAAGGCGTTACGATGTGGTCCCATTTATTCTCTCTCCATCGGGAGAATTGGCATTTATGCTGGTCTGTGCGAATCCAGAATCGCATGCCGTTGTCTCCGTCCGTATCGGCACGGATTAACACCCCCGCTGCATTCACGTCGCTCACATTTTTCACCAAGGTTACATCCACTTCAAGGGTGTAATCCGTCCAATTTTCATCCCCAAACATCGTCTTGGCGTACGGTCCAGCAGAAGTCTCGGCGTAGGCATCTTTCTCGATTTTCCACTCACCACTGACTTCGTTCCATCCGTCAGGCAGCCCTTTGTCAAAGTTTTCTTGCCATATCCCTGCTGATACGGTCGGAGTTAATATGGCGACCATGAATATAACAGTTACTACATTGAAATAACGCATAGGTTCCTCCAATCTTTGACTCGTTGAGACGAGCCATTGATGACTCCCCGAATTATTATTTTCCTGTAACGGTATCACTTGCTTAGAGCGTGTTTGGAAGTGTTCGTTGAAAGACAGGTATCGGTTGTTATCTTACCAAAGGAGCGGAAAAAGTTCAAGAAGATTGTAAAGGGAAGGTTGAAAAGGATTGCAGGGGGGGGATTTGAACCCCCGTCCTCCGGGTTATGAGCCCGACGAGCTACCTGGCTGCTCTACCCTGCGGCAAGTTTTATTTTCCTAAATCATGGTCGAGGAGGGACTTGAACCCTCACACCTTTTTACGGGCGACGGATTTTAAGTCCGTTGTGTCTACCGATTCCACCACTCGACCGCAAATAGTGTTAATAGTATACACCATCGGTAGATGTTTGTCAACTTTTTTTGATTTTATTTTTCTAAAAGTACTGTGAGAGGGTTTTCTTAGCACTTGACTTTTTTTTCGGAATCGCATATCATAGGGTATTATGAAAAACATCAAACTTTCATCAGGCCACGAAATACCGATACTGGGTTTAGGAACTTGGCAGCTCAAAGGCAGGCAGTGCCGGCGCATCGTCAAAGAAGCCATTGATTTGGGGTATACCCATATCGACACAGCGTGGATGTACCAGAACCAGCGCGAGATTGGAAAAGCGCTTCGCGACGTTCACATCGACCGCGAAGATATTTTTCTGACCACTAAAATTTGGCACACCCATCTCAAGCATGCCGAGGTCCTCGCTCAATTTGAGGAGTGCCTCAGCGATCTGCAAATGGATTATGTTGATCTGTTATTAATTCACCATCCGAGCGGCTCTGTTCCGGTTGCTGAAACTTTTGATGCGTTCCAAAAACTGTACGACGCGGGTCAGGTGAAAAGCATCGGTATCAGTAACTTTAGCATTGCCCAGGTTGAAGAGGCGTGTGAGGTCTCGGAACTTCCGATTTGCACGAATCAGGTGGAGTATCATGTTCGGAGAAATCGTGCAGAATTGCGAGACTATTGCCATACCCGCGACATTGTGATGACAGCGCATCGTCCTTTGGCTGTTGGTAACCTCGCCAGTGACACCGTATTGCGTGAGATTGGTGAGAATCACGGAAAAACCGCAGCACAGGTGGCACTCCGATGGTTGATACAGCAGGACATTATCACGATTCCGAAGTCGGGTTCGGTGCCACATTTGCAAGAGAATTTAGATGTCTTCGCGTGGGCGTTGACTGACGCAGAGATGCAAACGCTTGATACTGCAACGTAGGGCATTACTATTAAATTGATAAGGAACGGTAGAAGCGCATGAAATTTGGACTGTTTTATGAACATCAGATTCCGCGTCCGTGGCATGAGGGCGCGGAACATCAACTTTTTCAAGATGCGTTGGCGCAGGTAGAACTCGCTGACGCACTTGGTTTCGACTATATTTGGGAGGTTGAACACCATTTCCTTGAGGAATATTCGCACTCTTCTGCACCGGAGGTATTCCTTGCGGCTTGTAGCCAGCGGACGACACAGATTCGGTTAGGACACGGGATTGTGTTGATGCCCCCAGCGTATAACCATCCCGCACGTGTCGCTGAACGGATTTCGACGCTTGATTTAGTATCAAATGGACGTGTAGAATGGGGAACAGGGGAGTCTGCTTCGCATATAGAGCTCGGTGGCTTCAATGTTGACCCGAAACATAAACGCGAGATGTGGGCAGAATGCACACGCGAGACGGCGAAAATGATGACGCAATCGCCTTATGCTGGTTATGATGGACAGTATTTTTCGATGCCGACACGCAATGTGGTTCCAAAACCGTTGCAGACACCGCACCCACCGCCATGGGTGGCTTGTTCCAGTCGCGATAGCCTTCGTTACGCCGCCAGATATGGACTTGGCGCGTTAACCTTTGCTTTTGTCGATGCGAGCGAAGCCAAATTTTGGGTGGAAGAGTATTACGAGATTTTTGAGAAGGAATGCGAACCGCTGACACAGCGAGTAAACCCTAACATCGCCATGGTGTCGGGATTTTCATGCCATAATAATGAGGAGACGGCTGTTGCGCGTGGGTTGGATGGGTTGCGTTTCTTCCGATTCGCGCTTGCACACTACTATCACAACGGCTCACAGATACCAGGGCAAACAGATATTTGGCAGTTATACAGACAGACAACGCAGGAGCCTGCAGAGGGTAGAGCAGGCATCGGAACGCCAGATCAAGTGCGTGAACATCTTGAGGTGATGGAGGATGCTGGCGTGGACCAAGTCGTTTTCATTCAGCAGGCTGGTGCGAACCGCCATGAAGACATAATGGAATCGCTGGAACTGTTTGCGGAACGCGTGCTCCCAGATTTCAAGGCGCGGGACGCAGCACACGTTGAGAAAAAAAATAAACGGCTTGCCAAGGCAATTGAGAGTGCTGAAAAACAAAAACCGGCATTGACGCCTCTCAGCGAGGTACCGGTTGTGGATGCCTATCCGGTCCTCAAACGGAAGTTAGAAGAAAAAACAGAAGAAGTTGGTGCTACTGAAATGAGCGATGATGGCGAAAAATTTCTGTTGTCTATAGAAGGTGGAAAGCGGGCTGAGAAGGACACGTAGACACTGACGCGCTTGTGCGGGGTTCAAAATGAGAAATGTATTGGTCGTTGACGACGATGAGAAAATCTGTTGGGCATTCGAGCAGTTCTTAGAAGGCGAAGGCTACGCCGTCGGTATTGCGAACAGTGCTGAGGAGGGTTTACGCCGCATCGCAGCTGACAAGCCAGATATCGTTTTACTCGATGTGAACCTACCCGGTATGAGTGGTTTGGAGGCATTAGGTGAGATAAAAGCGAATCACCCATGGGTGATTGTGATTATTATCACGGCTTATGACGATGTAGAAACGACAATAGAGGCGATGCGCTTACAGGCGTTCGACTTTGTTCCGAAACCGATTGATCTGGATATCGTCAAAAGTGTACTGGAGCGCGCCTTCCGAACACAATCCGTTCGCAGCACCTTACCTGTCGGAATAGCAGATGAATCACCAACGGCGCAGATTGGTGGACACCGACTGGTTGGAAAAAGCAGCCAGATGCGCGAGATTTACAAACTCATCGGGCTTATGGCAAGCAATACGGTAACAGTCCTGATTGACGGTGAAACGGGAACAGGCAAAGACCTTGTTGCCCGCGCGATCCACGCGGGTAGTGAACGCAAAGAGAAACCGTTTATTCCTGTTGATTGTGGTGCCCTCCCTGATGAACTTTTGGAGAGCGAACTCTTCGGCTATGAAGCGGGGGCGTTCACAGGCGCGAAAACGGAAGGGAAACCCGGGCGATTTGAGCTGGCAGATGGTGGTACTCTTTTTCTTGATGAAGTTGGTAACATGACCCCGGCGTTACAGGTGAAGCTGCTTCGCGCACTACAGACGCAAGAAATAGAGCGATTGGGTGGAACCCGTACGCTTAAAGTAGATGTCCGCGTCGTTGCTGCGACAAACCAAGATCTCGGGGACATGGTGAAGCGCGGGCAATTTCGCGAGGATCTTTACTATCGTTTCAGACGTATCGCGCTCCATCTTCCACCCTTGCGGGATCGCCAAGAAGATATTCCGTTGCTCGTTACACATTTTCTGCAACTTATTCAAGAGGAGCTTGGCAAGCCGATTCGTGGTATCTCCGAAGACGGCATGAAACTGCTACAAGATTACACATGGCCCGGCAACGTCCGAGAATTGGAGAATTGCCTCAGAAGCGCGGCGGCGCTCTGTCGGTCGGATGTGATCCTTCCAGACGACCTACCTCCAGAAATTCGTACAGGATCCATTGCGGATCCTACAAACACATCGCAACTACTTACTTCTCTCAAGTCCGTTTTACAGGACGCTACAAAAACGGCTGTTGCTGAAGGAAAACAAGGGCTTTACGAGGAAATCATTGCTCAGTTGGATAAGGCGTTAATTGAGTTGGTGTTAGATGAGTTTTCAGGGAATCACAGTAAAACAGCCGAATTGCTCGGTATGAGTCGGACCACACTTTTAAAGAAGATTAAACAGAGTGGTGGTGCTGATATTGAAGGGACTTAATTAACAATCCCACTGCTTTGGCTGCGGGAGTGTCAATAGACACAATAGGAGATAAGATATCATGTGCTCGTGGATTCGGATTGCGCACCGTGGTGCATCCGGAAGTGCGCCGGAAAATACGCTTGCGGCATTCAAGAAGGCACTCGAAATCGGTGTGGATGCCGTTGAACTTGATCTGCACGGCACTGCTGATGGTGAGATTGTCGTGATACACGACTCTACCTTGGATCGGACGACGGACCTCCATGGGCGTATCAACGAAACTACTTTAGAAACGATTCAAAATGCCGATGCTGGCGGATGGTTTGATACCGAATTTGCGGGTGAACCAATACCGACGCTTACAGAGGCGTTAGCATGCATCGGAAAAGAGACAATTGCTGTTCTCGAAATCAAAGATCCGCTGATAGCTGAGGCAGTTGTCGCAAAGATTCATGAGACGCATACGCTGGATGTCGTCGTTGTTATCTCCTTTTACACCGCGGTTTTACAGACTATCCGAGCATTAGAACCTCGTATCGCAACGGGTTGGCTCATCGGGAACAGCGATAAACACGTGTCTCCTATCCAGTTGTGCCAGCAATTAGGTGAGCTTGGTAGCAGTCTGCTGAATGTCAATCACGAGTTAATCACGGCGGAATTTGCTTATGAAGTCCTGCGGCGCGGTGTTGCGCTGTGGTGTTGGACCGTAGATGACATCGCTCGCATGCGCGAGATGCAGAGGTTCGGTGTGCAAGGTATCACGTCAAATTACCCGGAACGCTTTGCTATCGTTTAGTTTGCCTCCCTTGGCCCCACCAAAACGTGGTTGCGATATACGCGAGAATCGGATAAGACAACAATGCTGTTGACCAAGCGACCCCGTCTAATCCCCAATACTGCATAAACAACCAATTAAGAACCGGATTTAGGATAAGTCTGATGAGAGTTGCCGTGACAACGGTCCCATGCGCTTGACGCGCGAGGTGTGCTCGGATTAGCAATCGGCTGATTAAACGTGGGAGCATCCCTAATAGATAGATACCAAGCAACGAAGCGATATGAAACTGCCCCACCTCAGACAATTCACCGTGTCCATACGAAACCGAAACGATATTTTCCCGAAAAAGATAAAAGCCTGCCAAGAAGGGCACCATCAGTGCCAGTAGCGCAACGACTCCTTGCCAGACACTTCGCTGTAATTGCGTCCCGTTGGTGGTTAAGCCGTTTTCTGATTGTGATTCTGACGAAGAGATCTTCGCCCAATGCGATAATAGGACCGGAAGCGTTACACCTGTGAGCGTTTCAGGGATTGCGCACAAGCGGAGTGCGTAATCAAGTTTCGAGACGGAACTTGTCCCTAATGTGCTTGCCATGCCCCTATCGACGACTGGGTTGATTCCATCGGCAATCGCAGCACCCATCATGAGTAGGCATTGGTGTAGGAACTGTTTGGTGTATGGTGTTTCTTGTAAATTTAGTTTCAGATGCCGCGCTTGCAGGTTCAGGATGGTACAGCATCGCGGGAACAAGACGATCACTTGAAAAAGTTCACCAAGGATGAGCGCGAGCGGTATACTGAACCAAGTTAGAGACGGTTTACATAGGTAGATAATCCCAATAACAAGTGCAGCACGGAATCCTTGTACAATAACTGGGAGTTGAAACACTTGATAAGTGTCTAATATCGCCTTGAGCATCCAACGGACTGATGCAATCGTCGTGAAACAGAGGAACCCACACACGATACTGATTGTGGTAGTGGGTGTGAGCCCGGCATTTGGAAAAAAAAGTTGGGAAATTGCCCAGGAAATGACAACGAGGAGACAACAGAGCCATGGCATTGTCGTGATATAACGGGAAAAGATGGATTGTACACAGCGTTGTGCCTCAGTTTCACCTTTCGCACGGGCTTCGGCTAACAGAGGGACGAGGACGGAATAGGCGGAGGCGGCACTGAGCAGCTCAATAAGGAATGCAGCGATGCCCCAATAGTAGTAAATAAAATCCATCTCCGCCGGGTCACCGAACCAATTAGCGAGGGCGATGTAGATAAGAAATGTGCCAGCACGTCCGATCAGGCTGAGCGGTGCAGTAAGGAGGACATTTTTGAGAATAGGAGGATTTGTCTGGGCAGCATTATTTGACATGCAGTGATTGAGGCGCGTGTTTAAAGTTGCCAGCGTTGTAGATACTGGGTACCCGTGCTCCAACTCTGTCAGTTCGGTAACTCTCTAAAAGCGATGTATTCTTCGGGTGTCAGGCGTGTTTGTGCTGCACGGGTTGCCATGATTTTCCTCCGGTAATGGACTGAGTTAGGAGAGCGTAGTGTGCTCCTATTCACGTACCTGCCCGTTTCCGTAGACGATATATTTATAAGTTGTTAACCCTTCAAGTCCCATGGGACCACGGGAATGGAGTTTCTGCGTGCTAATCCCGACTTCGGCACCTAAGCCGAATTCATAGCCGTCGGTAAAAACGGTACTGGCGTTAACGTAGACTGCAGCGGAATCCACCTCTTTGAGGAAGCGTTGGGCTGTGCTGTAGCTTTCGGTGATGATCGCATCGGAATGGTGCGATCCGTAGGTTTCTATGTGATCAATTGCAGTGTCTATGTCGTCCACCACGCGAATGGATAAGATGTAATCGAGGTATTCTGTGCGCCAATCTTCTTCAGTCGCAGGTTTGGCGGTGGGATAAAGCTGCTGTGTCCGTTCGCATCCGCGGATTTCAACATCCGAATCCTGTAAAGTCTCACAGAAAGCGGGGAGGAATTTCTCGGCAGTATCGGCATGGACAAGGAGGGTTTCTAATGCGTTGCAGACAGCGACTTTGTATCCAACCTTCGCATTCATACAGATATTATTTGCCATTTCAAGGTCGGCGGCTTCATCAATATAGATATGGCAGATACCGTCGGCATGTCCGAGAACTGGGACATCGGATTCTTTCATCAAAAACTGGACGAATTCGTTGCTGCCGCGCGGAATGACGAGGTCAACGTAGTCTGGCAGGCGGATGAGTTCGTAGACTGCCTGTCGGTCAGTGGTGTCAACGAATTGGATAGCATCAGGTACACCTTCTGCGGCGGCGGTATCGCTGAGTATACGGGCAAGCGTTGCGTTGGAGTGGATTGCCTCGGAACCGCCTCGGAGGATAACTCCGTTCCCGGATTTGATACAGAGAGCTGAGACTTCAACGGTCACATCGGGTCGAGACTCATATACCACACCGACGACACCGATAGGTACACGGACTGTGCCAATCTTGAGGCCGTTCGGACGTTCTCCCATACTGATAACCGCACCGATTGGGTCAGGGAGTGCGGCGACTTGACGGAGGTTGTCCACCATCCGTTCGATTTTTTTCTCGTCTATCAAAAGGCGTTCCATGAGAGGGGCGGGGACTCCGGTTTTTTCGCCGTTATCAAGATCAGTGCGGTTTGCGGTCTGGATTTTATCTTTTGAATTCTGTAGACGCTCTGCCATTGCTAAAAGCGCGTGGTTTCGTACGTCAGCGGAGCTCCGCGATAAAACACGCATCGCCGATTTTGCTTTTTTCGCTTGTGATTGGATCAGTTCTTGGATATTTTCGCTCATAATATTCCTTTGAAGTTTGCGATAGATGAATTGTAGGTCAAAATAAGCATGAGTATTATAGCATGTCGGTTGGAAAATTTTCAAGGGATTATCTTTCATTTCAAGATAGACAAAGTGTTAGGCAGTGGATAGGACGGCATCAATCGAGCAGTACCAGGTTATCGCGATGTATAATTTCGTCGTAATCGCGGTAACCGAGGATGTTTTCAATGTCTTTGGTATGTTTTCCAGCGAGTTTAGCGGTATTTACAGCGTTGTAGTTCACCAAACCGCGTGCGAATTCTACACCGTTTTCGGTGAAGCATGAGACGGTGTCGCTGTAGTCGAAATTGCCTTCCACGCGTCGGATGCCGGCAGGGAGTAGGCTTTTACCGCCTTGCACGAGTGCGTCGCGGGCACCGTTATCTACAATGAGCCTGCCTTTCGGTGGCCGGGAATAAGCGATCCACCGCTTTCGTCCAGAGATACGAGATTGCGGGAGGAAGAGAGTTCCGAGCAATTCGCCCTTCAAGAGCCTTGTAACGACAAGCGGTTCTTGTCCGTGTGCCATCACCATCATCTCTCCTGAGTTGGTAACGATTTCTGCTGCTCGTAACTTTGTCACCATCCCACCGGTGCCGCTTGTTGTGCCAGCTGCGCCAGCGGCTTGCCAGATTTCATCTGAAATAGTGGTAACAGTGTGAATCAGTTCTGGGTTAGGGTTGCGCCTCGGGTCGGCGGTGTAGAACCCTATTTGATCGGAGAGGATAATGAGAAGTTGTGCTTGGGCGAGGTTTGTCACGTAAGCAGAGAGGGTATCATTATCACCAACTTTGATTTCGTCAACTGCGACGGTGTCGTTTTCGTTGATGATAGGTATCACGCCAAAATGAAGGAGGGCACGCATCGTGTCGTTCATGCGGGTATAGCGTTCCCGATTCGAGAAATCGTCGCGTGTGAGTAGCATGCTCGCGGCGCGTTGCTCATAGTTTGAAAAGCGATCCTTATAAGCTGCCATCAATCGTATCTGCCCTACAGCGGCGGCAGCTTGTAAATGTGGTAGCGTGTTCGGACGCTGCTTCAGACCGAGTTGGGGCCACCCAGCAGCGATTGCGCCAGATGTGACAAGGATGACCTCCACACCGTCCTGCTTGACAAGTGCTAAATCGTGGACTAACCCATCAAGGGCAGCTTCGTTGAGGTGTGCCCCGTCTGAGATCGTACTACTGCCAACCTTCACAACGATACGTTGCACGTCCCTCAAACAGGTGCGCTGTTCAACTGGATTGCATCGATTTTGGGCTATAGGTGAACTCGAATTCATCAATCTGGACTGTGTCTCCTTCCACCGCACCTGCGCGGGCGAGGGCATTGATCACTCCTATGTTTTTCAGTTTCCGATACAACAAAATCACTGCCTGTTCATTTTCCATATCGGTCATGAGGACAGCACGGCGTGGTTCAGCACCTGTGACAATGAACCCTTCCTCGGTTTCGAGGAGTTCAAACCGTGCTGAGGGTTCCGGTGGTAGTTCTTGTTCTAAGGTAATCGTCGTTTCTGCTTCCTTTCGGGCGCGTGTTTCCAAGTATTGTAAGGAACGATAGGCTTGCTGCATGAGTTGATTTACACCCGTGCCAGTAATTGCGGAGATAGGGAAAACTTTCCGTTCGCCGAAATATGTCTGCACACGCTCCAAATTCGCCTCAGCTTCGGGCATGTCAGTCTTGTTGAGTGCGATAATTTGTGGCAGTTTCGTTAGCAGTTCGTTATAATGACCCAATTCGCGGTTGAGTTGTTCGTAGTCTTTAATCGGGTCCCGCCCATCTGTGGCACTTAGGTCGATGACATGAATGAGCATTTTGGTGCGCTCAATATGCCGCAAAAATTGGTGTCCTAAGCCTGTGCCCTGATGCGCGCCTTCTATTAACCCGGGGATGTCTGCGAGAACGAAATTCTGTTCTCGGTTGATGCGAACGACACCGAGGTTTGGACGCAGCGTGGTGAACGGATACGCTGCGATTTTCGGAGTTGCGGCAGAGGTCCGCGCCAACAGTGTTGATTTACCGGCGTTGGGATAGCCGACCAATCCGACATCAGCGATGAGTTTGATTTCGAGGCTGATTTCGCGTGCTTCGCCGGGTTCACCCTTTTCTGCGACGCGCGGTGCTTGAAAGGTACTGCTTTTAAAGCGGATATTCCCCTTGCCACCGATGCCGCCCCGTGCGACAACAACGGTCTGATCGGGTTCCGTCAGATCTGCGAGCATTTCCAGTGTATCATGGTCTCTAACGATAGTTCCGGCGGGTACTTTAATGATACGGTCTGCGCCATCAGCACCGTCGCGTTGTTTACCAGTGCCGTGTCCACCGTTTTCTGCAACTTGGCGTGGGTTATGATGCAGGTCAATCAGCGTACTCATCCCAAGGGTAGCGGTAAGGATGACGTTCCCACCGTTCCCCCCGTCTCCGCCATCGGGACCACCACGAGGGACGAATTTCTCTCTGCGAAAACTGATGCATCCGTTCCCACCGTTGCCTGCTTTGACCTGAATTCTTGCTGTATCCATAGGTACCACATTTCAGAAAGTGTAACTCCGAATTTTCTTTTCGGTTTTACACTGGATACTAATTATTCTCTTGGCTGGTATGATAGAGGCTGTCTTCTGCGATATTAACGGCTGCATTAAGGGTGTACGTTTTGGTAAGATGAGAGTACGGTGATTTCCAATTCACAGTAATTGATAGTGTCGTTTCCTTCGTTTCAATGTATATCTGAACACTGTACGTCGATGGGTTGCTTGGCTCAATAGCTCTGTTGCAGGGTTTATCGTCGTCACGACAGGGTCCAGCAGTTTGTACGAATTGTGTTATCTCGGCCTCAGTGCCGCTTAAGGTGACTGTAAACCCGTACCCTTGAGGGTCTTCTCCTAACCCACGCGGGCCGTTGTAGTTTTCCGGGTAGTATATATGCACTAACCATCCGTTTCCTTCTATGGGATCCTTGTTAGTGTAATAGTAGTGTGTTGATAGGTCGGAGTCGCCAACAACGTTGTTCCTGCTGTTTCCGTCTCCGTTTCCATTGCCGTTTCCATTGCCGTTTCCGTTTCCATTGCCATTCCCGTTTCCGTTCCCATTTCCATTTCCATTTCCGTTTCCATTTCCGTTCCCATTTCCATTTCCATTTCCATTTCCGTTTCCATCACCATTCCCATTCCCATTTCCGTTTCCGTCTCCATTGCCGTTTCCATTCCCATTTCCGTTTCCATCACCATTGCCATCCCCGTTTCCATCACCATTCCCATTCCCATTTCCGTCTCCATTCCCGTTTCCATCACCGTTCCCCTTTCCGTTTCCATTTCCGTTTCCCTTTCCGTTTCCATCACCATTCCCCTTTCCGTTTCCATTTCCGTTTCCATTTCCGTCCCTATTCCCATTTCCATCACCGTTTTGGCCACCATTTTGATTGCCACCCTCTGAAGGAGGAAGTGGTGGTGGCTGCTGGGTGCCGCCGTTACCACCATCGGGTTTCTGGGTGCTGCCATCACCGACTTGTTGCGTGCCACCATCGGGTTTCTGGGTGCTGCCATCACCGGGTTGCTGTGTGTCACCGCCGCCATTGATAGTGCCATCTCCGTCGTCATCGCGAACACCACCGTTCCCGCTTGGTGGCTGATCATCTTCTCCCGGACCCCTCACTTGCTCCATAATCTCGGTGGTGTCCATTACCCGTTCTGCCCGCATAATTTGCACGCCTTCATAATAGAACACATAAATGAGTTTCCTTGGATAGATGTGGATGACAGGTCTACTGTCGTCTTCCGTTTCCGGTATAAGTGTTATACAAATTGACTCGTGTCCACTCAGGAGGCAGGCAGAATCTTCACCTATAGTAATATATCGGTCAACATCTTCAGCTGTCAACATTGAACCTGTATAAGGCATATTGGAACAACCGGGTATGCTGAGAAGTGCGATTAGGATGCCACCTATTAATCTTAACGATAAGAGTTTGGTTTTCGTTCCCGCTTCAAAACCGACTTTTGTTATTGCCGCCACGAGATTGGCATCGGTAATGTAGGATGCGTCATAGCGTACAATCGCCTCACCTTTACGTAGGTTTACCTTTACGCGCTGCACCCCTTCAAGCGTTGTCAAGGCATCTGTCACGGTTTTAACGCAGTGCTGGCAAGACATACCACGAATTTCTAATTTTGTTTTTGCCATGACGTTACTCCTTCGCGGCGGCTATTATAGCGGTTGCAGTTGAAGGGAACTGGTGCTTTCATTTGATGCCACACTATCTGCGTTGATGTAGAATGTTGCGGTATGCTCGGTGACTAACCCATCCACTTGGATCGTTATCTCCTGTGCCTCCGTTTCAATGGTGAATTGAGCGATACGGCTGCTGTCAAGTCCGTTGATTTGTGTAAAGTTCATTATCTGAAGGTCTTTTTTTTTCTCAGTTCCTATTTTCATTCCTTCGACAACTCTGAGGTCGAGTCCACTGGTTTCGGGTGTTGCACCGCGATTTGCTTCTGGCAACGAATCTGGGTAATATATCTGGATGGTCCAGTCTTTAAAGATAGTGCTATCAATACCTTGGGCGTTGTCGTTTGCTATGGGTTCGCCGGTCAATTCCTGTGTAATCTGGGTGGTGTCCATTACCCTTTCTGCTCGCAAAATGGGTTTGCTTTCGTAGTAGAACATGTAAATGAGGCTTGTTGGGTGAACGTGGACGATAGGAATGATGTCATTTGCATCGCCGCTTTTTCCCGGTACGACTTTTATGCAGATGGAATCAAACCCATCTTGTAAACAGATTGTATCTTCACCAAGGGAGTTCAGATAGCGGTCTACGTGGTCAACTGTTAGCATTGGACCGGTGTAGGGGACATCGGTGCAGCCGATTAGGCTGAAAAGCACGATTAGAATTGTGCCGATTGATTTTAATGATAAAGGTGTGGTTTTCGCTACCGCTTCAAAACCGGCATCTGTTATTGCTTCTGTGAGGTTGCTGATGGTGGTGCGAGAGGCATCAAAATGGACAATCGCTTCACCTTTGCGAAGGTTGACTTTTGCGCGCTGAACGCCTTCAAGTTCTGTCAACACGTCTGTGACCGTTTTGACACAGTGTTGACAGGACATACCACTGATTTTTAGTTTCGTTTTTTGCATGGTATTATTCCTTTCCGCCTTTACTCTTTGTCAGAAAACTGCGTTTACACGATGGACAGGTCGATGTATGTGTCGAAATTGCCAAGCCGCACTCTGGACAGATGCGTTTCGTCCGAAAGCGTTCGACGAGGCGAGCCACGATGATAATTCCGAAAAAAAGGGTGATGAGAAAGGCAACTTCCCAAAAACCGATAGACACGCTTTCAACCTCCGGTGCTTTCTACACGCCGATATAGAAAGTCTGCAAGTTACACCTTCAAATCCCGTAAGGTAGAGAGGTTTACCTCATGCATCGTTTTCATCTGTGGTGTTTCAATAATGAGTGGGGTTTCGGCAAATCGGGCATCGTTGAGGATATACGCGAATGCTATTGCCCCGATGTTCCCCTCTCCGATGTGTTCATGTCTGTCAACGCGACTCTGATATTCTGATTTCGCGTCATTGAGATGAAAGGCTTTGAGTCGGTTAAGCCCGATGATATCATCAAACTGGTTAAAGGTCGCTTCGCAATCCGATTCAGTTCGCATGTCGTAGCCAGCAGCAAAGACGTGGCATGTATCCAAACAGACACCGAACCGGTCTGGGTATTTTGACATGCCGATCACGTCTCGCAGGTGTTCAAAACAGTAGCCGAGATTTGTACCTTGCCCGGCAGTCGTTTCGAGAAGGAGCATGACATCGGGTGCCTCAGTATTTTCAAACAGAAAATCGAAACTGTCAGTTAACTGCTTTAAACCGAATTTTTCGCCTTCGCCGAGGTGTGCCCCGAGGTGCGTGACAATGTAGCGGATACCGAGCAGCTGCGCGAGTTCCATCTGCTCACGAAACGCTTGGCGTGATTTTTCCAGGACATCTATTTTCGGAGAAGCGAGATTGCTCAAGTGGATGTCGTGAACAATTACATCGCCGAGGTCAGCTTCTGACCATGCTGTGCTAAATTTTTCGGTTATCTCTGGGGTGGGAGGTTTTCCTTGCCACTGGTTGGGATTTCGCAAGAAAATTTGTATTGTATCGCACTGGAGGTCGGTGCCATTTTTGATGGCATTGTGTATTCCACCGGAAGTGGATACATGTGCACCAAGGACCATATTTTTTATAACAAATTTCGGCTTGCGAATTCACCGCTCCTATGTGGTAAGTTTTGGGAACTTGGGACCGCACCGAAATTGACATCTCCTTACATAATGAGATTGATAGTTAAGGGTTTTTAATATTTGCCATTAATATAAAAATACCACAAAATCGTGTCTAAATCAAATAAAAAACGTTTAATGTACGTTATTGAGGGATTTTTATGCAAAATTTTTACTATTTAATAATGAAATAGGATGCGTAAACTGTTTTACCGATTTTAAATTCGTGATGATTATGGATGGACCGCTGTTTTGACCCCGCGCTGGGCAGCGGCATTATCAAACGCTATTAGACCTTGGGCAATCGGGAACCGATCGGTTAACAAGGGTTCAAAATTGAGTGCCTTCTCTATGAGTAGTTGTTTGGATGCTTTAAGACTGGCGCGGGAGAATGCCCATGAAGCCATCAGTTTGTGCCCCGCATAGTGAAATTCTTCAAGATTGATGCGAAGTTCTTCACCTTCTGGAGCGAGCCCAAAGAAGTTGAGGCATCCGCCTCTGCGGACGATCTCAAAAGCGAATGCGATTGCCGAGGCGTTGTTTGTTGTTGCGGAGATGACGGTATCAACGCCGCCTTTGGTGATGTCTTGGAGATATGCTACCGACTCAGGCGATGTATCGAGTGTGAGGTCGGCACCGAGTGTTTCTGCGACAGTTCTACGGTGGGGCAGCGGTTCCATTACGTAGGTAGCTAAACCTGCTCGTTTCGTCAATTGCGTGAGCAGTAACCCGATGGGACCAGCACCGAGGATAGCGACAGAATCCTTAAAAAGCGTTTCTTGCATCGCATTCAAGCAGCAGCCCAACGGTTCGAGAAATAACAATTCTTCGTGCGGTATACTATCTGGGACCCGAATGAGTTTGCCTGTATTGACACCGTGCTTTGGCATCCGCATATATTCGGCGTAGCCGCCATCAATATCGTGCCCGATACCTTCAATGGTATTGCAGTATTTATCAAGGTCGTTCTGGCATTCGGCACATGTGCCGCAAGAGAGCATGGGGTTAACCGTTACCCGTTCACCAACTTTGACATCTGGGTGTCGGCTGTCTACAATCACACCTGCGAGTTCGTGTCCCATTACAACGGGTGGTGCGTAATCTGATACATCGCCACGCAGCGCGGCGAGGTCAGAAGCGCAGATACCGCAGAGTTCCGTCTGAATGAGGACGTCTCCGTCAGTGAGTGCCGGGATAGGTTTTTCTTGGACGCTTAATTGCTGAATTTTCTCAAAAACAATAGCTTTCATGTATTTATAAGTTATCAGTTTTCAGTACGATTTTTTTTGAAAAAAATCTTCAGTTGTCAGAAGGCATAGCAGTCAGTTTTAAGAGTTATCAGTCTGCCTCATAGTGAGAGTTAAAGAGGGTTGCTGTTGCTTGAACCGTAACCTCAACTGTCACAAGAACCCTCTTAACTGAAAACTGATAACCGATAACTGATGACTATTTCCTCTGACGATTATTCCGCCGCGGTTATTCAAACTCGTAAGGCACTGTCTCTGCCTGATGTGTCTTAGCGGACTTTTCTGCTAAATCCATGATGGCAATGACGCGGCGAGCGGATTCTGGTGTCACGAGTAACGGCGTGCCGTCGTTTAAATGAGCGACGATATTCTGATAGTAACTCGGTCCAGGTCTACCGTGATGGCTGACTTCTTGCTCTTTGGGGTGTCCTTTGACTTCGGATAGGACCTTAAATTCGCCGCCTGCAGAGGTAATTGCGCCGTGTGAACCGAGCAGTTTCCACCGCTCTCCACCGATTTTGGCGATATTGGACATTTGAATGTTTGCCGATGCTCCATCCGCGACTACTTTTCCGCCAGCGAAGCGAATAATTGCTTGGACGTGGTCCTCATTGGTAATATCGTCCCAGACGAGGTTCGGTTGATAGAAGCCAGTGACGTTAATCATCGGTGCTTCAAGGACATTGAGTAGCCAGTCGAGGTAGTGAGCGCCCCAATCATAAAATTGCCCGCCGGAGATGGCTTTGACGCTGCGCCACCAATCCGGATTGGGTCTTCCGTAACCCCCGCCCCACATCTCAACGCTAAAGACCTTACCGATGATACCGGATTGAACGAGTTCACGAAGCGTCCAGAAATCAGCATCCCACCGTCGGTTGTGATGAACAGACAACATAACGTCATTCTCTTTGGCGGTTGTAATCATTTCTGTGGCTTCTGCGATTGTGACGCACATCGGTTTTTCAACGACAACATGCTTGCCTGCTTTGAGGCTTGCCACCGTTGGCTCGCAGTGCAAGCTATGCGGTAAAACGTTGGCGATAAGATCGACACCGTCGTCGGCGTTGAGTGCTTCAACTGAATTATAGGTGCGAATGCCGGGGAAATCCTTTTTTGCGGCATCTGTTCGTTCTGGATCTATGTCGCAGACAGCGACGCATTCAATGCCGTCGGTGTTCTGCATCATATTTGCGTGGGCTTTGCCCATATTAAATGCTGCGCCATATCCAAGTACGGCACCTTTGATGGTATCTGCCATGTATTCTGGCTCCTTCTTTTTCGTGTATGAATGCGTCATTATAGCACAAAGGAGGAAAAATGTGTAAAAATTCCGTGTACGGAAAATAGATTGACGTTTCTCAGGATTTGTGGTAAACTCTACCGATTTTCAGTTAGCACGGTTTGTTTCTGGGCATTTGCAAGGCACAATGGCAAAGAAGTGTGAACCTTAGGTGCTTTCGTAGAAGCATAGGACGCATCAATTCTGGACAATATTCTGTCAACTACCCAAGCCTAAAGACTTGGGCTTGTAGTCGCGTCAAACAACGTGAGTTGTATTGCTCCTTGCAAACCCGTATCTCGTGCTTCGTTCTTGTTTCTCGTTTCATAGAGGGAGGTAACCCACCGCTCTCCACGAAAGGCTGCAGCAGCCTTGAAAAGTATGTTTATCGCAGCATTGTAGTCTCGGTCTAAAGACGCGCCACAAGACTGACAGTTAAAGGTTCTCACCGATAAGGATAACTTTTTCGGTGCTCTCTGACCGCAACAGGAGCATGTTTGCGAGGTATTCTTGGGATCGACTTGGTGGAAATGGAAACCGTCTCTTTCGGCTATGTCTCCACACCACTTAAAGAAGGTCCCCCAAGACGCATCGCTGATACTCTTACTGAGGTGTTTGTTCTTTACCATGTTAGATATGCCTAATTTCTCTGTGACCAAGACGTTGTTTTTCAGATGGTGGTAGAGTTTATAGACGAGTTTCCCGATAAAGTCTTTGCGTCTATTTGTTGTTCGTTCATGGTGTAATGCGAGTTTGTGTTGTTGTTTCTTTCTTCGGTGGCTACCTAACTTTTTACGACAGAGGTCTTTAGAGTGTTTTCGGAGTAACCCCTCTGCTTGACGATGCCAGCGCGGGTTGTCCTCTTTTTCGCCTTCAGAGGTTGTCAAATAATGTGTACTGCCTACGTCAACGGCTATTGCGTCAGTCGGTTCAACTTTCGGTGTATCACCAATATCGCAACTGATATGTGCATACCAACCCGAGGCTTTCTTGACGAGCGTAACTTCTTTTGGGTCGCCTTGAAGGGGCGGTGCATGTGTATCTTGAGTTCGCCAAGCTTCGGCACTTTCAAACGGTTGTGTTTCCATGCTGTCTCTCGGATAGGATTCTCGCGAACACGTATCGTCTGTTTCTCAACGTCTTTGGTCTTTCGACGAACCACTTTCGGATATTTACGGAGACTCCACGTCAGAGAACGCACCCGTGTTTTGTAGCGAGGATACCCTTTTCTCGCAGCACCTTCTTTACAACGTCTGCGGAAATTCGCAAACGCTTTATCATTTCTCCGTAGCGCGTGGTTCTGAAAATCTTGAGGCACTTCTTGAAAATCGTTATACTTTTCACGAGCGGCTTTTAGAAGTTGCTGTTGGGCATCAAGAGAAACAAAAGCACCTTCAGTCTCATACGCAACAAGCCTATCATGGCGTGCTGAGTTCTGAAGGTTACAAAGGTGGTCAAGCCATTTTTCTATTGTTGTTTCCTGTTCTTGTGTTGGATATACAGAATATTTAAATGTCAATCTCATGGTATATCAGGTATCAGGGGTTTATCTCCTGTCAAGTGAGAGGCAGACACATTACCGTGAGGTAATGCTTGACATGTCTGCCAACCTGATACTATCATTATACTACATTTTTAACCGAACATCAAATCTTTTTTCAAAGGTTTGGTCTCATTAACGAGGGCGGTTTTTCCTCCCAAATCTAAAGGATTGGGAGGAAAAACCGACTATTCCCTTGAGGTAATTTATGGCAAAAGTTGGACTCATCGGTGTTGGGAACATGGGGGCGGGCATGTCAAGAAACATCTTGAAAGCCGGACACGAATTGACGGTGTATGATGTCCGTCCTGAAGCGATGGAAACGTTGGTAGCAGAGGGCGCGCATGCTGCTGCATCGCCGCGAGAACTCGGTGCCGCTGCAGATACGGTTTTTATTATGGTGCTGAATGTTGAACAGGTTAAAGCATCGCTCTTGGGTGAAGACGGACTGCTGACCGGGCTTGCCCCCGGCTCTACAGTCATCTGTACAGCGACTATCGGGCGTTCACAGGTGATAGAGGTCGCCGAACTCGTGACAGCAAAAGGGGTTAACATCGTTGATGCCCCTGTAAGTGGTGGTGCTCCGGGGGCAGCTGCAGGAACGCTTACAATGATGGTAGCGGTACAAACCGAGACATTTGAGGCATCGAAACCGGTGCTCGCAGCAGTCGGCAAGGACATCTATCACGTTGGCGAGGAGATCGGTATGGGTCAAACTGTCAAGTCTGCTCTTGCAGTGCTGATAGGCACGACTTATGCGGGTATCTTTGAGGCTTTGACGCTTGCGGTAAAGGCAGGTGTGGCACCGGAAACGCTCCGCGATGTTGTCAGCACAAGTGTTGTTGGGAATTTCCTCTTCACGGATACAACGGAGAACATTTTATCACGTAACTTCAAGGGACAGAGCAATATCGGTACAATGTATAAAGACCTGAGTTTGGCAAAAAATATGGCAAACGATTGTGGTGTGCCACTCTTTGCAGCGAGTGCCGCTTTTGAACTGTTTCAAGCAGGGAAAGCAGTAAACCCCGATGAGGATAACTGGACGATTATCAAAGTATTGGAAAATATCGCCGGTGTTGAGATTAAGAGAACAGAATAATCACGGGATAGGGTTTTGTTGGTGTGTTGTTTGGTGCTTTGGAAACTCTACAAAGATGAAAAGTGAGAGGGTGTTGAATGTTCAAATTGGGAGTTATCACGGATGGAATCAGTCGGGATTTTGAATATGCGTTGGACACTATGGTAGAGACCGGCTTGGAATACGTTGAGTTACAGTATCTTTGGGAGAAACAGGTTGGAGATTTAACGGATGCGGATGTGGAACGCGTTAAAGGGTTAATCGACGCTCGGAATTTAAAAGTATCGTGTATCTCACACCATAATTTGTCGGCACTCCCTGTTGATACGGCGATAGTTGCACCTGCCTATCGTGAACATATTACGACGTTACAACGGTGTATTGATGTTGCGCAAGCACTCGGTACAAACCTCGTGCGGATTTTCAGTTTCCGGAAAGAGATGGTGCTTTTCGGTGCGGAACCGGTTATCTCCGAAGGCGCATGGGCGACGCTCATGAACCGATTGGAAGAACCGTTGCAAATCGCTGACGCGGCGGGTATCACGCTTGTGATGGAGACGGCAATCTCTGGGAACGTGACGTCGGCATTCCTTGCGAGAAAGTTAATTGACGAATTGGACGTGCCGCATCTGAAAGTACTATGGGATCCATGCAGTTCGCTCTATTGTACAGAGGTCCCGTATCCAGATGGCTATGAAGTCATTCGTGAGCATATTGTGCATATTCATCTCAAAGACGGCGTTGTCAATCTACCAGCGGCGACATTTGATTTCTGCGCGATGCGCCAAGGGCAGATGGATCCTTACTATAACGACATTGTGGACGCTTTGAAACGGGACGGCTACGAAGGCACAATCTCTTTAGAGAGTGTCTATACGCCGGTGGGTGGGACGCGCGAAGATGGATTCAGAGAATCGCTGCCGGTTTTTATGGAACTTATGGGACGATAAATATACAAGAAAAGAAAAGGACGCAGCCGACATACTGCAGCTGCGTCCTTTTCTTTTCGAGGTACAAATCCTCGTGTAGGCACTTGGCAATTACTTAATTTTCAAGCTGCCCCAAGTTGTTGGCAGTTTGCCAGCGGCTTCAACAGATGTGCCTAACTGTGCACTTGACTTATAGATAGCCTCGACAGGGGCGTTGATACCAGCGTACATACCCCATCCGCCGCCACGTTCACTGACTTTTATCATCAGAATGTTGTCACCTTTTACAAGGTTGGCTGAGAACGTATCTTGGAAGGAGGCTGCGTTGCCGCGCCCGCGGTTGACAGCGTTTGTATGAACGACTTCACCGTTGAGCCAGACTTTGACGGAGTCGTCACTGCTGACACCTATCATCACGCCTTCCATATCGTCATCGGCTACGAGCGTGATAAGTGCGTAAGAGGTAACGTCATTGAAATCAGCATTTTCTGTCACACCGAGTTCGACGAGCATTGCGTTGATGTTTCCGTCTGCTGGCAGTTCGCCGAGTGTCCATGCGTAATCCCCGACTTCATCGCCTTCAGTTGCGCCGTTCATTGCGACATCTTCTTCGGTGACATCGTCGTTACTGGCAACTGCGAGCGAATCGATATCGGTGGAAGCTTGTCCGCCTTGGTTGGCTTCTGTGGGTGCGATCATCCAGAGCCATTCACCTTGAATGTGGAAGATAGGTGGCGTAGGTGAGGTAGTGACATCGGCATCGATACCGACGTACTGTCCCCATCCACCCCCGCGTTCACTCACCTTCACGAGCAACAGATTAGCCCCTTCTAATAGGTTCACTTCAATTTTATCTTGGTAGGCGTCTATATTAGCGGGTGTCCCGCCGCGTCCGCGGTTGACAGCGTTTGTATGGACGACTTCACCGTTGAGCCAGACTTTGATAGAGTCATCGCTGCTGACCCCCAGCGTTACGCCGGACTGTGCTGTAGCGGAGGCAAGGTAGATAAGTGAATAAGAACTCACGTCGTTGAAATCGGCAACTTCTGTCAAACCTATGTCGACGGCCATAACGTTCGTATCGCCGTTATCGGGCAGCGTGCCGAGCGTCCATGCGTAGTCCCCGACAACGTCACCTTCGTTTGCGCCGTTTGCTGCGACCATTTCTTCGGTAACATCACCACCACTGGCGACTGAGAGAGAGTCGATATCGGTAGAAGCCTGTCCACCTTGGTTGGCTTCTGTGGGTGCGATCATCCAGAGCCATGGTCCTTTAATGGGTTCTTGTGCATCGGCAACCTGTGTTACCGTCATAACAAAAAGAGCCATGAGACATGCTAAACCTATTGTAAATAGTTTCCTGTACATGAAAACCTCCAAATTAATTTTCATTTTTTAAGTGAATCAGAGTTGTCTGTTTTTGTGTGTCCGGTAATAATATTACGTCAGTGGTTACACAGACACAGATAGGACAACCACTTTGGTGTAGTATAACAGATATACCATAATTAAATCAAGCGAAAAAAATTGTGCCCCAAATTTCAGATTGAGGCTTACAAAGAACGAGTTTAGTAAGAATTTTTAACTTCAGCCCATTGCGTCGCCAGTTTTCCGGCGGGTTCGACGGGTTGAAACTTATCAAAATCTATGTGGTGTTCGACATCAGCATCGACACCGACATACTGTCCCCAGCCGCCGCGCTCACTGACCTTCACCATCAACAGATTCGCACCTTTTTTCAGGTCCACTTCAAACCTATCTTGGTAGCCATTGATATTGGCGGGCAAACCCCCGCGCCCACGGTTCACAGCCATTCGATGGACCTCTTCACCATTAAGCCAGACTTTGAGAGAATCATCGCTGCTGGTACCCATTGTCACACCGGACTGCTTTTTGCTGGATTCAAGTATGAGAAGTGCATAAGACGTAACATCGTTGAAATCAGCGACTTTTGTCATCTTAATATTCACGACACACACGTTGATGTCGCCGTTCGCTGGGAGTTCGCCCGGAGTCCACTCATAATCACCGACTTCATCGCCTTCTTTAGCACCATTTTTTGCGACCTTTTCCTCGGTGACTTTGCCCTTGCTGGCTTCATCCAGAGAATCTTCATCGGTAGAAGCCTGACCGCCTACACCGGCATCGGTAGGTACGATCATCCAGAGCCACGGTCCCGCGATTGGCTTTTCGGCATTGGCGATGTGCATCATAACCGAAAGACTCATTAGATATACCAGCCCTATTATCCATAATTTCTTCTGCATTTATTTACTTAGAACATCCTTTCATTGATTGTCAAAAAGTTTTAGAGAATTGTACAACAACAGCTGTCCGGTCTATTCAACTAACGAAACAGGTTAGCACAGGTTACCAAAAATGCCAAATATATTTTCTCGATTGAATTTTGAACTATTTGGTTGAAAGCGACTGGCCTAACGGGCGTGCTTTAGTTCTCCCCACTTTGTTATAAGTTTACCCGTAGGTTCAACGGACAGAGAACCTGGTGTGCTTGTGAGAGCGAAATCTGCATCAATGCCGACGTACATGCCCCATCCACCGCCGCGCTCACTGACCTTGACCATCAACAGATTACTACCGCGTTTGAGGTCAACATCAAACGTATCTTGGAAGGTGTTTGCGTTCCCACGTCCGCGATTCACGGCGTTGGTATGAATGACTTCACCGTTGAGCCAAACCTTGATAGAATCATCACTATTGACACCCATCGTAACGTCGCGCTGTGCTTTCGTGGTTTTAAGGGTAATCAAAGCGTAGGATGTAACATCGTTAAAGTCAGCGACGTTTGTCATACCAATTGATACGACAGTTGCATTGATGTTACCGTCTGCTGGGAGGGTGCCGAACGTCCATTTATAATCACCGACAACATCACCTTTTCTCGCACCGTTTTTTGCGACTTCCTCTTCTGTGACTTTTCCGTTACTTTCCTCATCAAGCGAATCAACATTGGTAGAAGCCTGTCCGCCTTGATTGGCTTTGGTGGGTGCGATCATCCAGAGCCACGGGCCGGTAATGCGTCTATTTGCGCCCCATTCATTTTCTTGTACGGGTATGGGGTCTCCCTGAGCGTCAAATTCAACGTGTTCATAATCATCAAAGTTTAGGCTGTGCTCGAAATTCGCATCAATGCCGACGTTCATACCCCAACCGCCACCGCGTTCACTGACCTTGACCATCAACAGATTTGCCCCTTCTTTGAGGTTAACCTGAAATTCATCTTGGAATTCATTGGGGCCTCCACGTCCGCGGTTGACTGCGTTCTTATGAACGACACTGCCGTTGAGCCAGACTTTGATAGCATCATCGCTGCTGACTCCCATCATTACATTACGTTGCTCTCTGTCGGATTCGATTATGATAATGGCGTAAGACGTGACATCGTTGAAATCAGCGATTTCTGTCATTCCTATATCAACGAGCATCGCATTGATATTTCCATCGGCAGGAAGTTCACCGGGAGTCCATTTATAACCGCTGACGGGATCGCCCTCTTTCGCTCCGTTTTCTGCAATTTGTTCTTCGGAGGTTCTGCCTTTGCTGGCTTCATTGAGTGAGTCAATATCGGTAGAAGCCTGTCCGCCTTGATTAAGTTCGGTTAGCGCGATCATCCAGAGCCACGGACCGGTGATACGTTCTTGTGCTTGGCTGATGTTTGTTGTCATGAGAAAGCTTATCAGACATGCTAACCCTATCAGGAAAAATTTTTTGTCCATTTGAAGCGTATAACCTACCTATGTGATTCTAAGTGTTTTCGGACGCTGGTAACCTTGTCTTCCATCGTTTGTTTTTTATCAATTCGGGTGCCGAACTTGAGTGTTGTTGTGATTCGGGGTGCGCCCATCTCATGGACGACCTCATGGCACCGCCGGATTGCTGCGAATACAACATCCCAATCGCCCTCGATATTCGTGCCGTAGGCGTGCAATTTCGTTTCCAAACCTGCTGCTTTTAGCACCTTCTCACACGCAGTGACATATTTTGAGACCGAAACGCCGACACCCATCGGGACGACGCAAAGATCCGCAATAACCTTCATATATTTCCCTTAATTGTTTTGTAATTGGTCTAAGACTGTGGCCGGCAGAGGGGCTGCCCCTGAAGTGGCTACACCATCGTCAACTTGTGCCGGTGTCATCATCCCTGGCACGACGCAGGAGACTGCCGGATGTGCTAAGATGAATTTGAGGGCGGCTTGTGGGAGGCTTCGCGCCTTATCGCCGATGATCGACTTCACCTGTTTCACCCGTTCCAGGTCAGCGAGGAATTTCTCGCGAGACCAGGTTTTCCGATAATCGTTTTCTGCAAACACAGTGTCCGGTCCGAGTTGTCCAGAGAGCAGTCCGGACGACAGCGGTTGCCGGACGACAATGGCGACTCCTTTTTCAGCGGCGGTTTCCATCACTGGTGTCGCCATCCCTTGAGTGAGGATGTTGTAGGTGAGCATCAACGAGGAGATACCGGTCCCTGCTATTGCTTTCAGTGCGTCTGCCTCACTACCGAGCCCCATCCCATAGAATCGGATTTTGCCTTCAGTTTTGAGGTCTTCCATTGTGCCGAACGCATCATCCCACTCGGATGCCGGCGGTGGTCCATGGAATTGATAGATGTCTATGACATCTCTCTTCAACCGCGTGAGACTTCCTTCAACGGCTGACCGGATATAATCAGGTGAAACATTAAACGCTGGGTGTTCCCATCCTTGGCTAATCCAGCCATCAGAGTCCAATTCATAGCCGAGTTTCGTGGCGATAACGACTCTATTGCCGAGTGCTGAGAAAGCCTCACCGAGTAACTGTTCAGCGCGTCCACCACCGTATTGGTCTGCCGTATCGTAGTAGGTGACACCGCTTTCAAAGGCATATCGGAGGAGATCAACAGCGTCTGTTTCACTGATGTCTCCCCATTCACGTCCTCCGAGTTCCCATGTTCCCATGCCAATTTCAGAGACGGTTAGTCCTGTGTTTCCTAATTTACGTTGGCGCATTATTGTTCCTTCGCAAGACCATGAGACACGGTCCCTCTACTTAGAAAGTACTACGATTTGGATTGATTATCTTACAATATTTGCAATTATTTGTCAAGCGTATTTTTGTTTTTTCGGTTATCAGTTGTTAGTAGGTAAAGTTTCAAACCCGATCGACGAGGATCGGAAACCAGACAAAATAGGAAACTGAATGGCACTGATTTGAAAGTGAATTTGGATTGACAGGCTATGTCTGTTTCTGATAAGATATAGTTATTCATCCAAGGGAGTGGACTGATGGCTAAAAAACGTGGCAAGTTTTGTTTGAACGGAATCGGAACGAAAATGGAACAGCACGCAGAGCGGGTTTTGCGGTTGGTAAAGTTAGATTCGCCGCATGCGGATCCACTTGCCTACGCGTCTCTACTGTTCCTTGAAACCCGTGATCCTGAAAGATTTAAGACGCTTATGTCGGAGGTGATGGTCGCAGCACTTTACGATCGGTTTAAAACCCGTAGAAAGGCGCGCGGGCAAGCAACGTTAGACGCAGCAGAACAAACTCAACCAGGGACGAAACGCGGTGAAGTGAGCGCAGAGCGGCGAAGACGCAAACTCGCACTCAACGGTGAAGGCACGTTGAGCGAACAACATGTTGACCGAGTGCAGAGACTCTGGTCGGTTTTGTTAAAACGTAATCATAACATGTATCAATATAAGACACGTGTCGCTTTTGCGGCGTCGATGCAGTGGTTGGAAGAAAACGAACTTAAGACATTCCTAACGCTCCTTGAGTCGCTTGAGGACATGTCAAACGGTGATGATGCCTATTTTATCTTTCTTCGGCACGAACTCAATCAGATACAAAAACGGGTTGTAGCATCACATGCGAAAATGGATCTGGACATTCTGGCACCGACGCGACGCAGAAAGACGGAAACACCCGGTGATGTCGATACCTCCACTGAAGCGATGCATCCGGATCAACGGACGATATTTGACCTTGTAGAAGGGAACTCTTAAGTAATGAAGTTACTTGTCACTGGTGGTGCTGGATTTATCGGTGCCAACTTCATCCGATACTGGTTACGGCACCACCCGGACGATGCCATTGTTAACCTTGATTTGCTGACGTACGCTGGCAATAGCACCAATTTGATGGATGTAGCGGAACGTTACCCTGAACGTTACACGTTTACCCATGGCGACATTTTGGATTCGGTGTTGGTGGAAAGTGTCTTGGAAAAAGAGGCATCGGATGTAATAGTCAATTTCGCTGCGGAGTCGCACAATAGCCGTGCAATTCTACATCCACGACGTTTCTTTGAGACGAATGTGATGGGTACGCAGGTTTTATTGGACGCAGCTCGGAAGTATGAGGTCCAGCGATTCCATCATATCTCTACGTGCGAAGTTTACGGTGAACTCTCGCTGGACTCACCTGACGCATTTGATGAATGCACGCCGTATCGTCCACAAACCCCTTATAATGCTTCTAAAGCAGCAGCCGATCATCTCGTGAATGCTTACTTCCATAGTTTCAACATGCCGATAACAATTTCTAATTGTGCGAACAACTACGGTCCCTACCAGCATCCAGAAAAACTCATTCCACTCTTCACAACAAATGCGATCCAAAATTTACCCTTAACGCTCTACCGAAGCAGCCATAACCGCCGAGAATGGTTGCACGTTGAAGACCACTGTCGAGCCGTTGCAGCGGTGATCAAGCACGGCAAAATCGGTGAAACCTACAACGTCGGAAGTGGTGTGGAGAAGAGCATTGAGGATATTAGCGATTTTATCTTAGATGTTCTTGACAAACCGCAGCATTTGAAAACTTATGTCCCTGACCGCCCCGGACACGATTGTCGGTACCTGTTGGATTCAGGAAAGATAAACCGTGATATTGGATGGGAACCGACGATTGACTTTGAAGATGGCATGCGTGAGACGATTCAATGGTACGTCGAAAATCAGGAATGGTGGCAGACGATTCAACAGAAAGCAGATAGTGAAGTAGTTCAAGAGGATAAATGGGAAAAATTCACACGGAGGTAACCTCATGCAACTGACGACACAACAATTGGCAACATGGAAACGGGACGGAATCATCGTGGTGCCCAACGTATTTCCACCCGAAATAATTGCGCCCGCGTTAGAAGAGATTGAACGGAATGCATACGATGGATTAACTTACGCCGAATATCAAGCGAAATGGGGGCCGCAGCCAGACGCACTGAAAAGTGCATATCAAGAACGCAGTGATATGCAACGACTTGCGGGTCCGTTTGGAAAAGCGGTACATTTCCCGACAGGGTTGGAAGCGGTAGATAAACTGATTGAAAATGAAGCATATTTGGCGATTGCAAAGCAGCTGTTAGACACCGAAGAAATTCGGCTCGGTTATGGGCAGATATTCTTTCGAGAGGGACTTACCGATAGCCGTCATAGCGAGCATCCGTGGCAGGGTTATCACATCGACAATGCGACGAACTCACCTTTGCCACCGCACCCGGATTGGCAACGGTACGGATATATTTTGACCGCTATCTTCCCACACGACATTGAATTAGACGGTGCACCGATGCTTGTCTGCCCAGGTTCACAGAGCCAGTTGGATAAAATATGGGCGAAGTACCCCGGTAGAGCAGGCGGAATGGGTATTCCTGATCTGCGTGAGTTTAAAGGAGAACTCGCGGATCCGGTTCCGCTTACGGCGAAAGCGGGGAGTGTGTCGTTCCGTTCCAGTTACTTGGTTCATGCGGCACAACCGTTTGAGAACAAGAACAGACAGCGTGGGTGGATGGGGTATCACTTCCATCGGGCAGACAATGACGATTGGTGCAAAACGACGCGCCCAGTGCCCGGTTGGGGCAGCCCAAACTATATGAAATTTGTCACGCAAACGACCCCAGCTGTGCGGCGCGTTTTAGGGTGGCCCGCACCTGGGGATGCGTATTATACGCCGGAAGCCCTTGCACGTCTTGCGCAAGCATATCCGGGGATTGATTTGGAACCATACCGGAATTAAAATCAGAGAGGATTGTTTATGAGTAAAACGAGAAAAGTTGTGGTGATGAATGAAGCGGGACGTATCTGGACGGAGGAGCAGGAAACGCCTGCGCCGAAGCCCGGTCAATTGTTGGTTGAAGTTCGCGCCTCAATGGTAAGTCCGGGTACGGAACTCGGTGGTGTTAAACGGCGACGCGAGAATCCAGGTGCTGAAGCGAGGCAGCGTCCCTTTGGATATACGAATTCCGGTGTTGTTGTCGGTATGGAAGGCGATTGCGACGAATTTGAGATCGGCGATCGGGTGGCTGGTATGGGCGGTGGTTACGCGCTCCACGCAACTTATGCTTGTGTACCGCACAATCTATGCGCGAAGATTCCTGATGATGTCGCTGACGAGGACGCTGCTTCTATTCATCTTGCGGCAACGGCATTGCACGCCGTGCAACGCGGACGTATCCGCATCGGCGAAAACGTTGTTGTTGCTGGGTTAGGTATCGTTGGGCAATTTGCGTGTCAAATCGCCAAAACAGCGGGGGCTTATGTCATCGGTTTAGACCAACTACCCTTACGAATAGGTATCGCCGAAAACGCTGGGGTCCACTGCGCTGTAAACGTATCCGAAACGGATCCGATTCCCATCGCAGAGGGATTCACTAACGGTTATGGCATGGATTGTGGGATTATCGCCTTCGGTGGCGATGCGACGAGCGCGTTTCAGCAGATTCGTGCGATGCTAAAGACTGCCCCCGATACACACAAGGTGGGACGGATTGTCATCGTTGGTGGTGCGAGCATTACGCACGGTTTTGCAGCAGGACTCGGCAATGTAGACGTTATTAGCGCGGCACGTACCGGACCCGGCTACCACGACGAGGATTATGAACACGGCGCGGATTACCCACCGGTATTTGTTCCGTGGCCCACACAACGCAACTTGGAGTTATCGCTACGACTGATGTCCGAAGGCAAAATTCAGGTGAATCCTTTGATTACGGATATTATCCCGATTGATCAGGCATCTGAAGGGTGTGAAAAGTTGATTCAAACGCCGAATGAGGCATTAGGCGTTATCTTTTCAATGCAATGAGTTGTTCTATTTCTAAAATTTTATTCTGAAATCCATAGATGGATTCGATTTGACATCAAATTGAAGTATGATCAACTCTATTAGAGCAAATTTATTTAAAAAAATAATAAAAATATGTCCTGATATCAATTTATGTGATCGGTTTGCCTTTTTGCTTAGATGGCAACTTAAGTTATGGTATAATATGCGTCACACGAAACGTCAACTGTAGCCGCTGATGTGCTATACAACTCCAAACGAATGCTTGTGCAGGATGCTATGGTATGCCTTGTTCAAGCGTATCTTATACTTACGGAATATAACGGTGCGAAAATATCTATGGATATTGATTGTTGTTTTAATCGGCTGGATGCTCTCCTTTATCGGTTGTGACAAGATGAATAAAATGGTCAAACCGGTTTTGACCGACAAACCGGCAAACGTTTTGATTTATATAGGTCGCACTATTTGGATAACACAAGCGGACGCAACAATTGAAGCAGGAACTACGAAAAGACTCTTGGCCTCTAAAGGAATTCAAGTAGAAATTACGAAAAATGAGGAATCCGTCAGGGATTGGATGCTTCAGACAACCGCAGACGATGCTGTGAATGTCTTAATTCTTTATGGTGTTATCCCTACCACGATCTATGCTGTGGGAAATATCCAACCCGATGGGTCTGTCGCAGAGAACTGGATTGAAACACCGGATGGGGACACTATTCTGAATCACGCTGGTTATTTAGGTTATAGCAGCGATATTGATGTCATTGGTGAATGGACCCCGGAATCTAAGGAAGCCGTAGGCACAAACGAACACGGGGCTTTGAGAAACCTCATGGACCATCCTTTTATATCTCTTTTTCCTAACTCACCTGATGTTCCACCTTACCCCTTCATGTCTGTCACAGCCGATGGAGAAGAACTGGCTCCGAGTTCAGTCAATTTTGTATCTATGAGACCGTTTCCTTTGAATCAACTTCAAGGAGAATGGTTTGCTGAAAAGGTTTTTGCGAGTAGTACTGGGGACGCTCAGGGGATCTTCGCGGATCCCGTCATTGTCCGAGACGGAAATCGTGGCAGACTGGCGATTGTTCACCAAACATTAGGAGATACCCCTAAAGGGGCAGTTGCTGCGGAAATGATCAGCAACTATCTTTTACAGGACACAAAAGTGGAATTCCCTGATGTGAATTTGGCGAAAAGGGTGCGTGAGGCACTCTATTTACCCGCAGAGGCTGCGATTCCGAAGGTGCAACTGACAACATTAACGGTTTTGGATGCTTCAACACAGAACGATGCGGCACCGGAAGAAATGATACGTGATATCACCGGCTTAGAACATGCAACCCGGCTGTCGGAATTAGGTTTATCAGGCAACAAAATAAGCAATATCAAACCCCTCACAGGATTGACAAATCTCAAGATATTAGGACTTGCCTCCAATGAAATTAGTAACATCAGTCCACTTGTAGGATTAACAAAACTCAAGGTGTTAGGTCTCACAGGTAATGAAATCAGCGATATCAGTCCACTCTCGGGATTGACGACAAATCTCACGTTGTTGGAACTTGACTTCAATAAAATTAGTGACATCAGTCCACTCGCAGATATGAAAAATCTCGTGCATTTAGAGCTTGACTCTAATGCAATCAGGGATGTCAGTCCACTCAGGGGATTGACATATCTTAGGAAATTAGAACTCGGTTCCAATGCACTCAGTGATATTAGTCCACTCAGAGATATGACAAATCTCACGGAGTTAACTCTTTATCATAATACAATCAGCGACATTAGTCCACTCAGAGATATAACAAATCTCACGGAGTTATTTCTTCATCGTAATGTAATCAGCGACATTAGTCCACTCAGAGATATGACAAATCTCACATGGTTGAGTCTTACAAATAATAAAATCAGTGACATCAGTCCACTCGTAGGTTTGACAAATCTCACGTGGTTAGATCTCGGCATCAATGCAATCAGTGACATCAGTCCACTCGCAGGTTTGACAAGGCTCAGAGAATTATATCTTTGGAGTAATGAAATCAGCGACATTAGTCCGCTCACAGATATGATAAGACTCACGTGGTTAGATCTCATAGATAATGAAGTCAGTGACATCAATCCACTTGCAGGTTTGACAAATCTCACAGAGTTAGCTCTCCGGAATAATAGAATTAACGACATCAGTCCACTCATAAAATTGGTCAATCTTAAGTCTTTATACATTTCTGGGAATCCGAATATAGATAAAGAACAGTTGGATATCTTACTTGAGAAGAATCCAAATTTGAAACTGGATGTTAATTAGTGCTTACGAAAGAATGGGCATACATTCACGAAAAACACTTGAAAGGTTGTGGTGAGGAAAATAATGTGGATTCAACGTAAAGATTTCACAGAAGCCAATAACACGCCACAACCAGTAGTCTGTGTAAGGTGGTTTTATTACTTTTGCTGGTGGAATTTCATCCTGCCAGGAATGTGATCGTAACAGGCATTGTTAAAGCTTATCGGAAACCGATTTTTTGACCAACAACTCGGCTCCAAATATAGTAGAGTAAGGTACGAGTTGTTGATCAAAACGGCAAAATCGGAGCAGAAACTTAATCGTTAAAAATATGGAAATTAGAGCAGCTCACAAATCAGAATTAGAGCAAGTTATCGAACTTAGTTGCTTGGCTTTTGATTCAGATGATCATGAACGCTATTGGCAGTATGTCCAAGGTGATAGCAGTTATCGTCCGTCACAAACCCGTGTTGTTGTAGTGAATGAAAAGGTTGTCTCGACTTTGCGCGTTTGGGAGCGACGGATACGGGTCGGGGAATCTCTCGTGACCATGGGGGGCATCGGTGGTGTCTGTACACATCCCCACTATCGTGGTGTTGGATACGCGTCCGCTCTCATGCGGGATACTATTGGGTACTTGAAGGCAACAGGGTACGACATAGGTGCTTTGTTTACTATCATTCCAGACGAGTTTTACGGCAAACTGGGTTGGGTTTCTTTGCCCTTGCGAAGTTCTATTGTGATGTGTAATGCGTCAATAGAGGCAGAGACTCCACCTGGATGGCAAATAACCGATTTTACCCCAGAAACGGATTTAGATGCTGTGGCGAAGTTATACGACATCGCTAATGAACAGCAGAGCGGGGTTATTGCCCGAACGCGTGCTTACTGGGATATGGCACCCTCTCGTCTACGGGGTATTCTTCCGACTGTTGTCGCGCGCCGAGTAGGAGAGACTTCTGCTTCCGAATTAGGTGGATATTTCAATTATCAGTTAGGTGGAAAAGTAGCTGAGGTACTTGAGGTTGGATACATGCCCGACAATTCGGAGGAGATTTTGGATGTGCTTCTGTCTCATCTTTTTCAAACACACAGCGTTGAGAAAGTCAGCTGTACGTTTTCGTCGATGATCTCGTCTCAACATCCTTTTGTGCAACGCGTTGTAGAGAAGTGTAATGGCACCTTAACACGGGTAGAGGGAACACCGATGATGTTCTATGCTGTGAACCTACCGGTGTTCTTGCGTCGTCTTGTTGTCGGATGGGAATCGCGAATTGCGGATGTCAAAGCGACATTTCCACTGCTTGCTGTCAAATTGCCTGCTCTCAACGACCAGCAAGCAGTGCTGCGGCATAATGCTGATGGCACCCTGCAAATCGTCCCTGAGGATGCCGATGCAGTTGATTTCGACATGAACTTATCTGAAGCGGATTTTTGGAAACTCCTATTTGGCGAAATAGGGTGGGAACAGATAAGTTCTGATACTACAGTCCCCGCAGAAATCTCGGCATTTTTGGCGGTTTTGTTTCCAAAACGGGATGTTATTTATTGGCGTCCGGACCGGTATTGAGACATAGATAGGTGCAGAAAATGGGTATGGGACATAATTATAACAAAAATTCGGAATCTCGAAAGGGTGGGACTCAGACCAGTGCGTTCGGTACCCCTGGAAGAATCAATCACGATGCCAGTGCGTTTTATGGGAGTAAACTCTATGCTGATCAGGAACTCTCGGAACCTGATACGTGGATAGAGAATCCTATTCCCGCCGAAAACCTCAATCGACTCTATTGTGCCTCCAGCGCACAGATGTCCGAAATCCCGGATGATAGTATCCACCTGATGGTTACATCCCCGCCTTACAATGCCAAAAAGGAATATGACGAAGATCTGTCGCTCGCGGAATATAGGGAACTCCTCTATACTGTTTTCGCCGAGACCTATAGAAGATTGGTCACCGGTGGTAGGGCATGTATCAATATCGCCAATTTAGGACGGAAGCCGTATATCCCGTTGCATAGTTACATCATAGAAGATATGCTGGCGATCGGCTACCACATGCGGGGTGAAATCATTTGGGATAAAGCCTCAAGTGCCGGGAGTTCAACAGCGTGGGGCAGTTGGTTGTCAGCAGCGAATCCGGTACTGAGGGACGTTCATGAATACATCCTCGTTTTCTCTAAAGGCTCCTTCTCTCGAAAACGTAACGGCAAAGAGAATTCAATCTGTAAAGAGGATTTCTTAGAATGGACAAAAAGCGTCTGGCGTTTTCCGTCTGTCTCAGCGAAACGCATCGGACATCCGGCACCGTTTCCTGAGGCGCTGCCGCATCGGTTAATCCAGCTCTATACCTTCGTCGGCGATGTTGTCTTGGATCCGTTTTGTGGCAGCGGCACGACATGTTTGAGTGCGTTGAAATCAGGTCGGCACTATATCGGTTACGATATTGAGGAGAAGTATATTCGACTGGCGAACGAACGGATTAAACAGTACAGCGATCAACCGCGTTTATCAATATAAACAGACTTATGCGAAAATATATGTTTTTCCAGTCTCCGTTCCGAAGGTCAGAACTGAATCCGATTGTTCTGTATCAACCGATTGTCCGTTGCATGTCACGCTAACAGTGGCTGTTGTTCGGACGGTACAGTCATTCCCCAATGTGGAATAAAGTCGCGCTTCAGTGAGTTGTCCATTCTCCCATGCCATATCTACCTCAAACCCACCGCGAGCGCGTAAACCTTTGACATGTCCGGTGCGCCATGCCTGCGGGAGTGCAGGCAGTAGGTGAATCTCCCCTGCATGACTTTGGATCAACATCTCTGCTATACCGGAGACACCTCCGAAATTGCCGTCAATCTGGAAGGGTGGATGTGTATCAAAGAGGTTCGTCAAGGTGCATTTCGCCAGAAGTGCTTGGAGATGGGTGTATGCCTCTTCAGCATCTTCAAGTCGCGCCCAGAAGTTGATGAGCCATGCGCGGCTCCACCCCGTATGTCCACCGCCGTGTGCCAGCCGATATTCCAGCGATTTCTTTGCCGCCGCCGCCCACTCTGGTGTGCCACGCAGCGTAATCTGACAACTCGGATGGAGTCCATACATGTGCGACATGTGTCGATGGCCAGGTTCAGGTTCGTCGTAGTCGAACACCCATTCCTGCAGTCGTCCCGTTTTTTCGCTAATCTGGAGCGGTGCAAGCCGTTCTAAAGCGGAGACTAACTCAGCGCGGAATTCTGCATCTTCATTGAGGACATCAATGCAAGCGATGCAGTTGGTGAAGAGTTCATGTATAATTTCCAGATCGATTGTTGCGGCATAGGTGAAGAGGGAGCGTGTGCCGTCTGGTTTCAGGAAACTATTTTCGGGTGAATGCGACGGATTGGTGACCAGTTTACCCGCAACGGGTGTGCCTTCGGGTGCCTCCACGAGAAAATCAAGCATAAAACGGGCAGCACCTTTCATCAGTGGGTAGCCCTGCTTTATGAGAAAGTCCTTATCGCCACCGAAAAGGTAGTGTTCCCAGACGTGTTCACATAACCATGCAGCACCGACAGGCGAAATCCCCCAGATACCATCAGCGGGCGTTGTGAACCCCCAAATATCGGAGAGATGATGAACAACCCAGCCATCAGCACCGTAATGGATTTTGGCTGTCCGATTTCCGGGTTCAACGAGTGTGTCCATGTAATCAAATAGCGGTGTGTGGCATTCTGGTAGGTTACAGATTTCGGGGACCCAATAGTTCATCTGAAGGTTGATATTGGTATGGAAATCGCTGTTCCAAGGGGCGTTCATGTGTTCATTCCAGACTCCTTGCAGATTCGCAGGTAGACATCCGGGTCGGGAACTTCCCATTAGCAGATAGCGTCCATACTGGAAATAGAGTGCAACGAGGCCTGGGTCTGACGCGCCCGCCTTTACCGCATTTAATCGCTCGTCGGTAGGGAGATTTTCCGCATCCGTAGCACCGAGGTCTAAATCGACGCGTTGGAAGAGGGATTGGTGTTCAGCAACGTGATCGGCGCGAATAGCTGCATAAGATTTTGTATCAATACCTGCCAGATAATCCTCACAAAGCGCGTTCGGCATTTCACTCGTATTCGTCTGGCTTACATAACTCGTCGCAGCGGAAAGAAAAAGTGTGGCAGCATCCGCGCCATTGACAGACAGACTTTCTCCCGTTGACTCGATCGTTCCGTTTTCAGCGTCCACCTGTAGGTAGGCTGAAAACCGTACGCCGTCGTCGCCACACTGTCCGTCAAGCCGGAGAATATTGGCGGCAATTGCCTCAACAGTGGCATCTTGCTCACGTGTCATCGTCATATCAAAAGCGATTTGTCGTGTCGTATCAGATTCGATTCTGATAACGATGAGGTCATCTACGGCTGTCGCAAAAACTTCTCTTGTGAAATTGACATCACCACAGCGATAGGTTGTCTTGGCAATGCCTGTGTTTAAATCGAGTTCTCGGTGGTAATGCGTCGCACCATTGTGTGAAAATTCCAGAAACACATCTCCAAGCGACTGGTAAGATTTAATGCGTTCTGGCACGCCGAGCATCGTTTCACCGGCAAGTTTGGTTGCTTCTTCGTTTTTATCCTCGAATAGGAGTTTTTGCACCTTCGGGAGTGCTTCCAAAGCCTTTGGATTATTGGTATCGCGAGGACCACCATCCCAAAGGGTTTCTTCGTTGAGCTGGATGCGTTCGCGTTTCACGCCGCCGAACACCATTGCACCGAGTCTCCCATTTCCGAGAGGTAGTGCGTCTGTCCATGCTGCGGCTGGTTTCTGATACCATAAGGTGAGATTATTTGTGTTTATCATAGAATAGAGAAGTGATTACCAAGACCATCCCTTTCGCTCGCGGTGGTCGCAGAGGACCTTGACGGTTTCGTGTGCTCTCTTTTCTGCAGCAATATGCAAAGGCGTATGCCCATTGTCGTTCGCTGCGCTGGTATTTGCTCCGTTTTCAAGCAGAACTACTGCGGTCTCATGTGCATTGTGTGATGCTGCGATGTGCAGCGGTGTGTCGCCATTTTTGTCCTTTGTGTTGACGTTCGCGCTATTTTTAAGCAGTACCGTTGCGACTTCGGAGGTATCGTCCTCGGCTGCGATGTGCAGCGGTGTGAGACCTTTATTGTTCGCTGCGTTCGTATCAGCACCATTTTGGATTAGGGCTTCCGCTGTTTTATAGGCGTTTCGCCATGCTGCCCAGTGCAGAAGGGTATAACCAGATTTGTCCCTTGGATTAATATTTATGTTGCTTTCGAGCGATACGCCTTCGGCTTCATAGACATTGCGCCATGCTGCCCAGTGCAGTGGCGTGTCCCCATCTTCGTTCCTCGTGTTAACATCTGCTCCATTTTTCATCAACACCGCTACTGTTTCGTGTCCATTATTCCACGCTGCCCAGTGTAACGGGGCAAAATTCTTATCGTTCGTTGCGTTGACATCAGCCCTATTTTCTATTAACACTGATGCCGCTTCATAAGCATTGTGCCACGCTGCCCAGTGCAGCGGTGGATAGCCATATTTGTCTTTTGCGTTGACATCAGCCCCATTTTCTATCAACGCTGCCACGGCTTCATAGGCATTGTCTCGCGCGGCATCGTGAAGGGTAGCATAGCCATGTTTTTGTACGCGTTTAATTGTATTGTTGTTATCTGCGCTCTGTGAGTTGATGTGCATGCCAAAAGTGTCGTCAGGTTCTGATGCCTCATGTCCATTTTGTTGTTTCAAAACAATATCCTCCTAATTTCCTCGTTGCCAAGGCACACTCCCTGCCTTCTGTGTTTCTGCTTGAAATAGTTGGCTCATTTCTCTGAAAAGTGCTGTCTCCGTTTGTGCGTTATCCGTTGTTTCCAATGGGTCGTTTGACAGATTGTAGAGCTCCAACGGTTCAAAGGGGCTGTTGTGCAACAATTTCGTGTCTCCACGCCGGATGGCATGTTGGCACTGTCCGAGGAAGCGTTGTCCCCCTTCTCTTCGTAGCCAATAGAGTATACGCTCCGAGAAGTCCTGCTGTTCGCCTTGAAGCGTCTGCCAAATTGAGCGTCCTTCGATGCCTTCGGGAATTGACGCGCCTGCCACTTCACATATCGTCGGGAACAGATCCATGAGCAGCGCAACCTGATCCGTAACATATCCGTCTTGGATGTATCCGGGCCACATTGCACACGTAGGGACTCGGATGCCGCCTTCGTACATTTCACCTTTTTGCCCGCGTAACGGACCGTTGTGAGCACCAACGTTCATTGCGCCGCCGTTGTCCGATGTGTAGATAACAAGCGTATTCGACAATTGATCGGTGTCCTCAAGCGTGTCGAGTACGCGTCCAATACCAGCGTCCATGTGCTCAACGAGCGCGATATATTTTGCGCGTTGCGGTGAAATGTCGGGTTCGCGTTCCTGTACCCGCGCAATCCATTCATCAGGCGGTTGGATCGGGGTATGCGGCGCGTTGTAGGCAAGATAAAGAAAAAAAGGTTCAAACGATTGTGCTTGTGCGCGAATGAAGTCCATACTCCATTCTGTAAAGAGATCTGTAGCGTGTCCTCTCGGATCAATGGTATCAAAACCGTGACGCATGTAGTTTATATCGTGTCTGCGGTGTGTGTAGTAGTCGTCCATCATATCGCCGAGGAAACCGTGAAAATGATCGAATCCGCGTTTGCAAGGGTGATTCTCTGGTTCGAGTCCAAGGTGCCACTTACCGATGAGTGCGGTACGGTAATCTTTCTGTTTCAAGGCTGAAGGGAGCGTGACCGCATCCTGTCGAAAATACCCCCAACTATTTTCTGGATGCGTGCGAATCACACCTGGCACGCCGGCCCTATCGGGATAGCGTCCGGTCATGAGGGATGCCCGGCTTGGCGAACAGACGGAGGAGTTCGCGTAAAATCTGGTAAACCGTGTTCCGTGTTCAGCAATCCGGTCAATATTCGGGGTCTGGATTGAGGGGCCGTTGTGTGCCGAAATATCGCCATAACCGTGGTCGTCAGCGAGAATAAGGAGGACGTTAGGCAATTGTGTCATAGTTTTTCCATAAATATATTGTCGCGCGAGGTGTGTGGTAATATAGTGTTAGTTTTTCAATTCACGAATTCACACCATACAGCCGGGACACCGACTGGCACGCCAATTGGCGAAATCTGGAGTTCTGACGTGTCTATATTTCCTACACTACCTGTCACGATTGACAGATTGGTATGTGCTTCTTGTAAATCTTCGGCTGCGATCGCCGCTTTGAACTCCGCGATTGCAGCATCGCGTTTGCCTTGTTGATGGTAGACGATGCCAAGGTTGTTGCGCGCTTCAGCCGTTGCTCCGGCTTTTTTGTATGCAGCAACAGCCGCTTCAATACTGCCTTCGTGAAAGAGGATAATTCCGAGGTTGGTATTTGCCTCTCCAGAATCTGGGTCACTGCGACGTGCGCCTTCTAACATAACCTTTGCTTCATCAAGCCGATTTTGGCAGATGTAAACGAAACCGAGGTTGATCTGCGCTTCTGCTGAATCAGGTGCCATATCCAGTGCTGCCTTGTGCAACGCGATTGCCTCCTCGTGTTTTCCTTGCCAACTGTACACGAGTCCAAGATTTGTATGCGGTTCTTCACCACCGTCGAGTTCAATTGAAGTCTTGAATGCATCAATAGCACGCGCAAGTTCGCCTTGCAACAGGTAAGCGAGTCCGAGATTATTATGAGGTTCTGCCAGCGTTGGATCGGTTTCAAGCGCGTTTTGATAAAGTTCAATGGCTTCATCAAACCGTCCTTGCCAACTATAAATCAGCCCGAGGTTCAACTGTGCTTCTCCACCATCGCCAAGTTGAATTGCTTTTTCTGATGCGCTTATAGCCTTATCAAGTTTTCCTTGGGAGATGTAGACGAACCCTAAGTTCGTATATGCCTCAGCGGAGTTTGGGTTGCACTGGAGTGCTGTCTGAAGCGATTGAAATGCTGCGTCAAGTTTCCCTTGCCACGCATAAACGACACCAAGATTCGTGTGGGGTGCTGAGAGATTCGGATCGAGGCGACGTGCTTTAAGATGTAAACCGATGGCTTTGTCTAACTCACCTTCCCAACAGTGCAAGACACCCAAATTAGTGTACGGTGCTGCCAAATCCGGTGCGAGACGAATTGCTGCATTTAAGGCAACTTTCGCCGCATCAAGCTGTCCGTGATCAACGTCATTACATGCTTGACGATTCAATGTTCTTGCACGTTCAATATGTTCGGTCATGCTATCTCTTTACAGCAAATATCAAATGCGTGCAGCCAGTCGTTCAGTGAGCACACCAGCTGCACTTGATTTGCCGAATCTATTGCCGAGATTTGATGCCTGCCCATGTCGTGGCAAGTTTACCAGAAGGTTCAACAGGCATGAGTGTTAGGAGCCCCTTCTCCATCAGCTCGTTTATGTCGTCTTCTTCCAGTACGGAAGCGAAGATTGCAACCTCATAGAGCATACCGTCAAGTGTCTCTGAGGTATTGTTAGTCCAACCGCCGATGTTGACCTCGGTGTCATTCTGGGGCCCTGGTTTACCCATCCCTCCAACAGAACCGATTTCAACGCCATTTTCGTAGATCTTGATGGTATCCTTTGCGTCGTACGTTGCGGTCATATACAACCAGACATCTTTCTTCACATTTCCTTGCCCCCAGGCACCTTTCCAACCGTCTCGCGCAAAGTAAGCTTCCCAACCGGTGCCATTGCCGCTTGTCCTAAAGGCGTAATTTGCTACGGTTCCATTCGCAGGTCTTTTACCGAGAATATGGCCAAAACCGTTCTCGGTTTTGTTGACATACACCCATGAAGTAATTGACCACGCCTTTTCCAGATACATACTCTCGGAGTCTGCGATGATAACCCGATCATTTACGCCGTTTAAACTGAGGGCAGGGCCATCCGGTCCTTTAATCCATTTTCCGCCTTGAAGTTCACCGTGGTTGTCGTTTCCAGAAATATCTTCGATATCATCGCCTTTGCCTTCGTTGAGCAGCCAAATGCCCCTTGCGGTTTCAAAGTCGATCTCCGCATAAGTATGTACTGCGAAGGTCAGACTGATGGTGATAATCGCTAAACTGACTATAATGGATTTCATTTTTATTTTATCTCCTTAAAGATTCAGTTTGCTATAAGCCAACTTGTTTCGACTGGGTAAAATTAGCAATTGCGAAACGGGTGCAGATAGTTTGCAAAGGACACACTGACCGCACCCAATTTGCCGCATCTATTATTGAGATTTGATGTCTGCCCACGTCGTTGCGAGTTTGTTAGAAGGCTCAACAGCTGCTAAGGATGATAGCCCGTCCTCCATGAGGGTGTTTATATCTTCTTCCGCCAAGGCGACACTGAAAAGCGCGACCTGAGCGAGCATACCGTCAAGTGTCTCTGAAGTGTTGTCGGTCCAACCGCCGATGTTGACCACAGTGTCATTTCGGGGAGCCGGTCCACCCATCCCCCCAACGGAACCGATTTCAGTGCCATTTTCATAGATTTTAATGGTATCTGTTCCGTCATAGGTTGCGGTCATATACAACCATTCCCCTTTCTTGACTGAACCTTGATTCCAGGCACCTTTCCAACCGTCTCGTGCATAGTATGCTTCCCAGCCTTGACCATTGCCGCTTGTCCTGAACGCGTAATTCGCCACGGTTCCAGATGCAGGTCTTTTGCCAAGAATATGTCCAAAACCGTTCTCGGTTGTATTCACAAAAGTCCATGCGGTGATCGTCCATGCCTCTTCGAGATACAGACTATCGGAATCTGCGATGATAACCCGATCATCTTGTCCATTTAGACTTAAGGCAGGGCCATCAGGACCTTCGACCCATTCTCCACCCTGAAGTTCACCATGATTCTCGTTTCCAGACATATCGTTGATAACATTGCCGTCACCTTCGTCAAGTAGCCAAATGCCCCTTGCGGTGCTAAAATCGATCTCCGCGTAAGTATGTACTGTGAAGATCAGACTCAGACTGATGGTGATGATCGCTAATTGCGTTATAATGGATTTCATTTTTACCTCCCAAAGGTTGAATTTACCGTTAAGATACGTTTTGACTCAGTGTATTGCTCTCATTGAAACCAAATTAACCTACGCTACCGAATTGACCGCCTGAATCAGGGCGATAATATATCCGAACTGGAATGCCCACGCCTGTCTAACTCTACCAGAAACACCCGGTGGCGATGGATCGTCTGGATGCCCTGGTGCGTGGTCAGGCATTAACATGTAGGGGTATTCTACATCTCGGAGGGTCTGCGCAACTCTGTGCATGTCAAGGTGTCCCTCGTCGGGCCAGACCTCTTGGAAGTTGTGCAGTCCGCCGCGAATGTTACGAAAATGAATATTGAAAAGTTTCTTCTGCTCGCCGAAATACTGGATAATTTCATAGAATTCAGTACCCGGATCGTCTAAACCCTCCGACACAGTGCCACAGCAGAAGTTAAATCCATGGTAGGGGCTCTCCGCAATTTCAGCGTAACGTTTCATGCCATCAAAAACGGGGTAGTTCCAGCGTTCGACACCTCTCAAGATAGGGGCGGGTGGATCGTTCGGATGACATGCCATCTGGATTTTGTTTTCTTCAGCGACTGGAATTATACGCTCAAGGAAATAAGCGATCCGATCAAACGCTTCTTCGCGACTTACCTCACCAGCTTCTGAAAGTGTTTCATTATCGTACTTGGAGAAATCGAAAGTGCTGTAGCTTGAACCGCCACGTCCGAACGTGCTCTCAGTTCGTTGATTTTGCAGGATGCAAAAGTTATAGTTCAAACCTCGTAAACCTGCCGCCGCAGCATTCTCAATCGTCTTACAAACTTCCTCAATATCTTTGTCGCGCTGCGGATCTTGCGCAAGCGTAATGCTCCTCGGCATCCCGATATGAATCATCTCAAGACTGACACCCGCTTCCGCTGCTTCTTCCTTATGTCGAATCAGCGTTTCGGTTTCAGTGTCTTCGGGAGTAGTATCCATATGCGTTACACCGTGCCGCATGAGGAATGTCAACTCTTTGGGAGATGTCCCGATACCTTGAACACCGACGTGCATCTCCGCTTTTTTGCCGGGTTGTTTCTCAATTTTATCCATCCTTCCCCCTCCTTCAACGATTCAACGATTAAATGTCCTATATTGACTTTTTACTCAGAACGGATTTGTGCAGTATAGCATGCCCTAAAAATCGTGTCAATTCAAAAATGTCAATGGAAAATTTTTTGGACATACGATCAATTCTATGGTATGCTAAAAACTATAGAATTTCATAGAAATTACACAGAGGAGAAACGATGGCAAACGAAGATTACACCTCGCGTGTACCGTACTACACGTTTGCGGAGACGCTGGAAGCGCAAGAAGCAGAATTGGAAACGAATCCGCTGATGCAACGGCTTAACGCTTATCGGAAAACCTATGAAGGCGATCCGCACCGTCCGATTTATCACTACATCAACCCCGAAGCGATGCTCAATGATCCGAACGGGCTCTGTTTCTGGCAAGGACGCTGGCATCTCTTCTATCAGGCGTATCCACCTGAAGACACACGACAGCATTGGGGACACGCGATAAGCGACGACCTCATCCATTGGCGCGATTTGCCGTATGCAATTTACCCGAACCCCGAAAGGTGCTGTTTTTCGGGTGCGACGCTTGTAGAAGAAGACCGTGTGATCGCGATGTATCATGGCACAGTTGTCGGCAATATGGTTGCCGTGTCGAGCGATCCGTTGCTTCTGAATTGGGAGAAGGTATCCGGCAAAGCGGTCATCCCGGCGAAACACGCGGACGGCACGACTCCGGTTTACCGCGTCTTTGACCCGTGTATCTGGAAGAAAGACGACATGTATTATTCGCTTTCCGGTGGCACACTCCCGCACGGACCCGGTGGTAAACCAATTCGTGCCAACTTCCTGCTCCGTTCAGCCGATTTAGCGAACTGGGTCTATCTACACCCATTTGTTGAAGACGATATGTTCACATTGGTGGGTGATGATGGGGCGTGTCCGTATTTCTGGCCCATCGGAGATCGCCACATGCTCCTTTTCTTTAGCCACATGAGCGGCGGACAATATCTGCTCGGTGATTATGACACCGAACGCGACAAGTTCGTCGTGACAGCAGGTGCGAAGAACAATTTCGGGGCGGCATCTCCAGCGGGTGTCCACGCACCCTCGGCGACACCTGACGGGAACGGTGGACTGATCGTTATCTATAACATGAACCCGGCGAAGCCTACCAAGGGTTGGAATCAGATCATGACGCTGCCGCGTCGCTTGACACTCCTCTCCAGAGATGAAGTCGGCATCGAGCCTGCGGGTGATATTGAATCGTTGCGGTATGAACATCAGCATGTCAATGCGATGACACTCCCCGCGAACGAAGAGATCGTGCTGGAAGGCATCAATGGCAATGCGATGGAGCTTGAACTCGAAATTGACCCGAAATCGGCACCGATGGTTGAACTGAATGTGCTCCGTTCACCGCAGAAAGAGGAGTTCACGCGTATTGCGTTCTTCAGGGAACGTGG
>JAPOZO010000027.1 GCA_026706025.1 Candidatus Poribacteria bacterium | reverse complement strand
CCCGACATTCAACAGGGACATAGAGCTCACCAATGTTACTAACGGCGTAGAAAGTATTCATTTAAAAGTAGTAGGCATGCTCCGACGTGCCGTAACAACAACACGAAGTATGCCTCGCCATATTCACAGCCTAACGAATAGGGACAATCTCACCCGTTCTAACGGATTCCGCCTCTTTATAGCAGAGCAGTAGCGCGTCCCGCGCACCGATACCGGATAACGCTGTTGGCTCGGTCTCCCAATCGATCGCCTCAACAGCGTATTGGAGTTCACCGACGAAGGCATCAATCGGATCGACATCTCCCAAATCTACCTGTTCCACCTCACCCTCGTCGTTCAGAAGTGTGAGCGGCACTGCGGTGGACGCTTCACCCGCCAACGTCGAAAAATCAAAAAGTAACGTCGCTTTTTCAAGGAAAATTTCAAACCCGTGCGAGAACGCGCGTCCACGTTGCGAGATTCCGCCCGAAGAACAGCTGATGGAGATCCCCTTATCGTTGTAGATGTACTGCGTCGTCAGATAATCCACATAGTTACCGCCAGCGATTTTGCCTTGTGAGAACACAGCATCGGGAACACCGCAGAGGAGTTGAATGAAATGGGTGTCGTGAATGTGCAAGTCGATACCCGGACCGCCGCTCTTGTCAAGATCCGCGACATCGCGCGACCAGCTCGGTCTGGAGATAATTCGCTTAAAATGCGCGCCGAGGAGTTCACCGTATTCTCCAGATTCAACAATCCGTTTCGCATAAGCGTACTCCGCAAAGAAGGGGAGTACGTGCGCTACCATCAGATAACACGGACTTTGATTTGCTGCGGCTCGCTCAACACCGATACGCTTCTCAAGTTCAACGAGTTCGTTTGCATCGTCTATAGAAATAGAGATAGGTTTTTCGACAAGCGTGTGTTTTCCCGCTTCAAGGGATGCCATACTAACGGATTTATGCAGATGTGTCGGCAGGCAGATATCAACAAGCTCAACCTCTTCATCGGCGAGAAGTTCGTCGATTTCACTATATGTTCGGACATTGGAGAGATCTTCCATGCCGCCTCGGGGCCCAAAATTCCCTTGAATACCGGTCCAATCACCGGCAAGTTTCTTTGGATCTCGTGTGCATATAGCAACAACTTCGGCACCCGTAATCCGCTGGATCGCGTAATAATGTATCATTCCCATAAAGCCGATGCCAACTATTCCGATTTTTGTCATTTTTCGCCTCCCACATAAGAAAGCACAGGTGCCGAAACAACACCTGTGCCTTTTAACGTTTGTGTCGGACAGTTCTTAATACGTTCCAGCTTTCCGCTTAATACCGCCCCACGTTGTTGCGACTTTATCAAGGGGTGAAACCGCGAGGAAACCCTCGTTCGCTATTTCTTGAATTTCAGCTTCACTCAGTGCACGCCGCCAGACGGCAGCCTCGTCAATGGAACCGTTCTCAAAGGTATAATTCGGACGGTCCTTGGAACATCCAATCCGTAGATCCTGATCATTGGTCCCTTTGAAATCAAATTTTTCGTCCTTTTCAGCTGCAACTTCGCCGTCAACGTAGACTTTCATGGTTGACCCGTCGTAGGTTCCAACGACGTGAAGCCATTTTTTCGTATCCATTGCGTGCGGTGAGTTCAGGGTCGGTCGACTGTTGCCGGTCCCCAAGAACATATTAAAATTCTTACCGCTTTGAAAAGCACCGAGGCCGTAGGAAGAATGCTCACCTCCGTTATGGCAGTTTTTGTCGAACCACTGCCCATCAGTCGCCCAAGAATCCTGATTGATCCAAGCCGCCATCGTGATTTCACCGCTGATTTTCAGTTCATCGGCGGCTGGCACATTCACACAATCAGCCCCCACAGCTGTAATACGAATCGCTTTCCCGTACTTGCCATCCACAATATCGGTATTAGCGATTATATCAGCATCAAGTCCATTACCGGAATCGTCAACAATCGTCTTCCCTTTGACATTATCAAACGTGAAGTAAACGACAAGTCCTTCAGCGAGATCTGCTGTGGCATGTCCCGCTACGATGAGCATCAACGCGAGGAGCGTGACGCAACTTAATAACTGTTTCATCGTGTTCATCCCCCTATAGGATCCTTTTACATTAGAAGACAGAAATCTGTTTATGCCTGAAGTAATTAGATTATATCACAAAACTGAGTGGCGTGCAATATGTTTTCTTTCGCTGTGCAAATAGATAGACTCAAAACGCCTTTCGTTTAATATTTCCCCACGTCGTAGCGACCTTACCCTTCGGCGAAACTGCCAGCAAAGGACCTCGCATGGCAGCTCTGATTTCAGCTTCACTGAGTGTACGACGCCAGAGACCGATTTCATCAATAGAGCCACCTTTAAACGCATATTGCGGTTCGCCCTTGGCACATCCAATCCGCAAATTCTCAGTATTGGTACCGGAGAAAACAAATCCGTCAGTTGACTCAAGAATCACCTCACCATTAAGATAGATTCTCCGAGCGTCAAGGCTAGCAGTGCTGGCAATGTGATGCCACACTCTCTTCTGCAATTTGTTATCAGCCGTGATGCTCTTTTGAACCTCGTTGTTAGCCAAAATAAGCGCGATGCCTGAGTCAATCCCAAAGGCATCAATATCAGGATGATGCTTTTTATTAAAGACTCCCATGCCGTAAACGTTCGTCCCTCTGGAATAGCATCCTTTGTCGAACAACTGGGCAGAAGTCTCAGTCCAATCTTCATGATACACCCACGCCATCATTGTTATCCTATGGTTGATGTTTAGTGCATCAAAGGCAGGAAGGTTCACACAATCTTCAGTCTCACGAGTAATCCGGATAGCCTTTCCGTATTTGCCCTTGGCAAGTACGGCATTTTTGATAATCTGGGCATTAAGATTGTTACCAGATTCATCAAGCACTCGCTTGTTTTCAACATTGTCAAACGTAAAGTAAACGACGAGGTCGTCAGTGAGACCTGCTGTAGCATGCCCGGCAACAATGAACACCAGAGCAATGAGCACAGCGTATTTTAATACATGCTTCATTTTCTTAGTCCTCTTGGGAGAAAAATCGGTGTATGTTTACATTACGATCAGGAGATTTTTCCTACACATCAGAGGCAAGCACAGCGTTCATTAACGCTTCCCATCTGCCTTCAAACTTTTCGCCGAACTCGGATTCGCCACCGGTCGCAAGTGGACCGCGGAGCATCGGTTTGGTTGTATTATTCCGCTCCCAAAGCTCCTTACCGCCGAAATCATTGTGCAGAAAGTGAAGTGCGACCCCCGCACGTTCCTTATCGGAGAGATTCGACTTCGTACAGTGTGCGACACCGTAACAGAAGAAAAGCACGCCACCCGCTTTCAATTCAATCGGCACGGCGCGTTCCTCCGGCGGATCACACCGAATGTGATGATCGCTCAGCGGATCGCGGTAGTGTTCATAACTCTCCCGGTGGCTGCCCGGAATAACGTGGATACATCCATTTTCAATGTTTGCATCATGGATAGCGATCCACATCGCTGTCCCGCGCAACGGATCAGCAATCTTGAAATAGGCGTTGTCTTGGTGCCAACTCGTACCGATGCCGACTTTCGGCGGTTTCCAGAACGCCTGATCCAACTCCAACATAAATTCATCACCGATGAGTTGCTCGACAGCAGAGACAACCTTCGGATGAAACGGCAACGCCTTATGTAAGTCGCTGCGGTTGTTAAGCGGAATTACCTGAAGGTTTTGTCGTTCACCCGCGTTGTCCCGTTTGGTTCCATCAGTTTGCACTGCGCAATTAATACCAGTCCCGTTTTGGAGTTCGGTATCGTAAATCCGTTCCAATTCAAGTCGAAGGGCTTTGGCTTCTGTCGGGTTAAAAAACCCTTCAATAGCAAGGTAGCCTTTGTCTCGGAAATGCGCGAGTTGCTTATCATTTAATTGCATTATCGAATCACCTTCTTCACCTTTATTGCATCTGTGCGCACGGCACAATAATAGAATCCACCATACCGTGTAAAATCTTTTTATCCGCGGGGCAGACTGCGGCTTGCATGCCGCCAAGCTTAACCGTATCTCCGACGACAAAATAGTATGGACGGAGCAGTGGACGGCACGCCATCTCTTGCATATCACCCGCATCAAAATCGTAATACTGCATGCGTACCCGTTTCGCAGTATGAAACCGCTGTAAGACGTGTGGTGATCTTTCAAAATTCTCAAGGCTGTTTTCAATAACCCCTTCCCACGCTTCCGTCGGAAGATCGTGTCCGATCGCTACACCGCGGCTTCCCCACGCGAGTTCAGAAAACCCCGACGGTTTGATAACCAATTCCCGTTGCTTCTGCGTCACGGTGCCGAGTTGCCGCCAGTCCGTTACGGCATCTCCTTCCACCTCTAAGTTTGGAATAACCGCATGCGGCGGCAGCGGACGGGCATCAATAATCCACGTCTCTGGTATCACTTCTTGTAAGAACGGATACGTTTTCTTACCGAGTTGGCGTTTCCAAAAGGGTTGGAGCGTCGGGTGATGGAAAAGCGCGAGACATAATTTTTCTTCAAGGTAGGCTTTCGGCGGCGGGGTCATCACGACAGTGCGTTTCTTCGCACTGTAAAACATTAATTCCGATTTCGGGATATTCGGCAGATCAAATAATTCATAAAAGCGGTACAACACATCAACCGATAGTTTATCATCTCCCTGTTCAACAAGGAGTCCATCTTCAGTAAAAATAATTTCGTGCGGTTTAACAGCGCGAGTCTTCACCCCAACCTCACAAAGCGCATCAGCGAGCCATACCATCTCCGCCCAATAATCTTCTGATTCATCTGAGACAACAATGGCAAGCGTCGGGTCATCTTTCTTCGCTAAACTACGAATCATCTCGGCATACCCGTTTACCATCCCATCGCTGCCACCGATGATCGCATAACCGAGTTGCGCATAGAGTCTTGCCAGACACCCCGTCGCGCCGATGAAACCCGGAATTGAATCGAGTTCCGTAATTGCCATCCCGTCAGCAGTGGGGAGGATATCAGGACGTAGTACACCCGGCAGTTGCGTCTTAAAACGGTTCATCCGCCCATACTGGATAACTGATTCCGGTTTCCCGATTTCCAAATACTCAGCCACCCAAGCAGGCTGAATGCCGCGCACACTCTGTGAATAGAGTAGATTACACGCCCGATAGAAATTTAAAAGATGTGGACCGAGTTCTTCAAACCATCTCAAATCTGACTCGGAAACCCAAAACGGTTCCGGTGAAATACGCCACGAGGTGTTACTATCGGGATGGACATCCCGTTTCTCGCCTTCAAATAACTTTGCCTTCGGAATTTCATCATTGATAAATAGGCTTTTCTGTTTAGCATCCAAATTTCTTGTCCTTTTTCGCGTAGGATTATTCGTACTGACAGCGGTCCTAACCCTGCACCTCTATGTCATCGTTAGCAAAGTCTTCAACCTCGCCTTCTTCGGGTGGAAGGAAAACCTGCTTAACGAAGTCAATCTTCTTTTGTGAAGCGATGGTTTGCAAAACGTGTCGAGGCACAGGACTATCCACATTGATAAGCGTCACGGCGACTTCCCATAAGCGTGAACGTCCGACAGTCATATCGGCGATGTTAATATTGTGTTCTCCCAAAATTGTCCCCATTAACCCTATCATTCCGGGTTGGTCGCTGTTATAGATAAGGAGGATATACCCGGTCGGCCGCACGTTTATATGCAGTTGATCAATACGGACGATGCGGATGTCTTTTTTTCCGAAAGCGGTGCCTTCTATAACCACCTCACCCTTATCGGTCACAACTGTAATCGAGATGGAGTTCGCAAAATTGGCTTCCGATTCGCTCTTTGTCTCTGTAACGGAGATCCCGCGTTGCTTAATTAAAAAAGGCGCGTTGACATAGTTCACATTTGCGAGTACAGGGGTCAAAAGCCCTTTCTGTAACGCCACAGTTACCGGTGTGACATCCTCTTTCTGGAAAAGTGTCCCGTTATAATGGATCTTAATCGCTGATATTTGCCCCTCAACAATTTGTGCGTGAAAACTACCAATCTTTTCGGCAAGTTCCAGATAGGGACCTAAAATGTCAAGTGTCCTCGGATCAATTTTGGGTTGGTTTACAGCGTTGGCAACCGGTTGACCGTGGAGTGCATTTCTCACCTGCTGTGCGACCTCAATAGCGACATGCTCCTGCGCTTCTGATGTTGACGCACCGAGGTGCGGGAGTGCTAAGACATTTTCCAAGCCTAACAGCGGTGTATCCGTCGCCGGTTCGTTTTCAAAGACATCCAGTGCAGCACCCGCAAGTTCTCCCGTTTTTAAGGCGTGATAGAGGGCATCTTCGTCAATGATACCCCCACGGGCACAGTTAATCAAGCGGCAACTCGGTTTCATCAGCGCAAACTCTGATTCACCAATGCTATGATAGGTCTCGGCGTTGAGATGTGTATGAACGGAGATATAATCCGACTCCTGAAAAAGCGTCTCCCGGTCAACAAGCCGAATCCCGATCTTTTCCGCCGCGGTCGCTGAGATGTATGGATCGTAGGCGATAACCTGCATGCCAAACGCCTGCACGCGTCGCGTCACCTCGCGTCCGATGCGTCCTAACCCAATCGTGCCAAAAACTTTCCCATACAACTCAACACCGATGAAGTCGTTGCGTTGCCATGTCCGGTTTCTCAGCGAAATACCAGCAGGTACGATATTGCGCGCCAACGCTAATAACATCGCGACTGTATGTTCCGCCGCCGCAATCGTATTACCCGTTGGCGTGTTGACCACCAAGATACCGTTGCGTGTCGCTGCTTGCACGTCAATGTTATCCACACCAACGCCAGCGCGCCCAATGACCTTTAGTTGCGTCGCTGCATTGATAACCTCAGTAGTTACCTTCGTCGCACTTCTGATCAGCAGCGCATTGTAGTCGGCAATTCGGTCCAACAGTTCTTCGTGCGAGAGATCAAGGATGACATCCACCTCAAAATCGCCACTTTCCGTAAGAACATCTAAGCCTTGCTGTGACAGCAAATCGCTGACCAGCACCTTATTCATATTCAGACTCCTCCGCGGTTATCGTATCTAAACGACTCCTTACATTCAGTTTCATCTGTAAGGCATCTTAAATTATAACATGTCCAAAGCCCTCTGTCAATTACATTTATTTTCACCGCACTGACCGCTGATGGCTGACTGCTAAATACTATTGGACATATTTTTTTTAATATGATAATATATACGCTAATATCCATCGTGCATTCTCGCAGTGCACAAATTACCTCAAACGAGGAGACAGAAATATGTTAGGCCTTGGTCCCTTGGAATTAGCGATTCTATTGGTTATTGTGTTACTCATATTTGGTGGAAAGCGTCTTCCTGAACTGGCGCGCGGTCTCGGCAGAAGCGTCACAAACTTTAAAGCCGGACTCAGCGAAGAACAGAGAGACGAAACCGAAACGACAGCACAACAAGAGAACGAATCACCACCCAAAGAGAAAACCGGATAACAAGTTGACGCGGAGAATTTTTGATGAATGATAAATTACCCGATTTTCTTCAAGATGTAATTGAAGAATACCCGGACGTCTGGAAAGCGTATCAGGCATTGGGTGAAGCGTGCGGCACCGCCGGTCCGATTGACCCTAAAACCGTGAGGCTTGTCAAACTCGCATTGGCGATCGGTGCCAAGTCTGAAGGTGCGGTGCATTCGCATACGCGGCGCGCGCTCCGGGAAGGTATCACACGCGAGGAATTACAACAAGTCGCACTGCTCGCCGTGACATCTATCGGCTGGTCGTCAAGTATGGCGGCACTGTCTTGGATTCAGGATGTGGTGAACAAACAACCGCAGTCCGATTGAGGAAAGTCAGCATGGACGCAGGTCGTAAACGCCATCAGATGTTTGCCAAACGTGTCTGTGGGGTTTTAATTCTTACGCTGCTTTTATCACTTATCCCGTCTGTGAGTAGAACTGAAACGACTTCGGCATTCCAAGAAGGCGTGGAATACGTCAAATTACGACGCTACCCACAGGCAGTAGATACCTTTAAGTCGATCTTATCGCAGCAACCGACACATGTAAACGCGCTTTTCCAACTCGCGAACGTCTATAAACTGCAAGATGAACTGGAATTAGCGATTGAGACGTTTAACAAGATTTTTACAATAGCCGCAGATCTAAAAAATGTTCCGCCCCCTACAAAGGAACGGATTCACGGATTAACACACCTCGCGTTGGCAGAAATCTACTGCAAACAGAGCAAATTAGACATCGCAGAACAGCACGCGAAAGAAGCCGCCGAGAGATGCCCGACAGACGCCGATACACATTACCGACTCGGTTATATCTACACACATCAGGCGAAACTCGACGCAGCACTCGCCGCATTCAAGCATACCCTCACTCGTAACCCCGATTTTCCAGAAGTTTATGAATGGCTCGGCTTCATTGCCCTCATGCGGAACGAACCGCAGCAAGCCGTGGCACACTATCAAACCGCAATCGAAAAAAAACCTTACGTTCAGAGTGCCTACTATAACCTTGCCAAGGCGTACCGACTGCTCGGCGATACGTCAGCAGCAACGGAACAACTCAAACGCTTCCACCAGATGAAAGCCTACTACGACCAGACGTACGCCATCGAAGGTGCTCTGACAGAAGATCCATTGAACACAACTCTCCGATTGGAATTAGCAGAAATCCATCTGAAACACAAGCATATTTCCGCAGCGGTTGCGACCTACCAAGCCCTGATTCGGTTGCACCCAGACGCTACAGTCGGATACGATAAGCTGGGACGGCTTTACATGAATCTCAATATGTCCCAGCGTGCGATTCCATTCTTCCTGAAAGTCCTTGAACTAAACCCAGACGTTGTAGAAGCACACCTCCGATTGGGGTGGCTCTATACCAAATCAAAGGCATTTGACAAAGCAGAATCGCATTTGCAAACGGTTATAAAGAAGATGCCAGAACTGAGCTTAGCATATCACGGGTTAGCGGAAATTTACACGCAGCAAGGACACATTCAAAAGGCGATTGATGTCTATCAACATATCACAAAAATTGAACCTGACGATGACGACGCTCGGAAAGCTTTACACAACTTGGAACGTCTGAAACAGTCGTCGCAAACAACGCGATAAACCTATCCTTATGCCAAAAAACGCCCTTAATAATAACTTCTATCGCTTTTTCGGACTCATACGCATAGCAACGTTTATGACTGTTCTATATTGTCCAGTCGCATTATCAGATCAAATTTTCATTGATGTTACGGAAACCGCCGGGTTAAACTTTGAGCATACCGATGGTAGGAGCGGTTTAAGACTTTTCAATGAATTTCTCGGATCCGGTGGTGGGTTCTTCGATTATGACGGCGATGGCGACCTTGACATCTACCTCGTCAACGGGACAATTCAGACAGATGATGCAGAAAACAAAACACCGCATAACGTCCTCTACCGAAACAACGGGGATAACACCTTTACGGATGTCACAGAAGCAGCAGGGGTAGGCAGTACGATCTACGGCACCGGTGCGACTGTCGGCGATTATGACAATGACGGCGACTTGGATCTTTACGTCACTAACTTCGGTGCAGATCAACTCTATCAAAACAACGGAGACAGCACTTTTACAGATATAACGACACACGCCCAAGTCGGCAATCCAAACTGGGGCACCAGTTGTGCCTTTGCTGATGTTGATAACGACGGACATTTAGACTTGTATATAGCAAACTACGCTGAATATACACCAGAGAACGATGTCCGTTGCGAAGAACGTGGTGTCCATGTCTATTGCGGACCGCACGCATATCCCGCGGTTCATGATACTTTTTACAAGAATAACGGGGACGGCACATTCACCGATGTATCAACTTTATACCGTCCTGCAGACCTGATCCCGCAGCACGGGTTAGGCGTAACCTTTGGTGACTATGATGCCGATGGGAACATTGATCTCTATGTCGCCAACGACCAGGACCCGAACTTTCTATTTCAAAACACCGGTACCGGTAATTTTTTAGAGGTTGCATTAATCTCAGGTGTATGCTATAATGATATGGGGAAAGAAGAAGCCGGTATGGGGACTGATTTTGGGGACTACGACAACGACGGGAAACTCGACCTCACCGTCAGTAATTACCAGACAGAAACCAATACCGTTTATCGTAATCACGATAGCTCCTTTTTTACAGACAATACCATTACTTCAGGTATAGCGGAGGTAACACACGGCTATCTCGGATGGGGCATTCGATTTTTCGATTATGACAACGATGGACACCAAGACATCTTTGTCGCGAATGGACATCTAATGGATAACATCAATGTCCTTGAGAAACACGTAACCTATCCGCAACAGAATCTGTTATTTAGAAATTTAGGCGACGGAACGTTCGCCAATGTCACGTCTGCTGAAGCACGCCATCACGATGATCCTGATCGCGGGACTTCAGTGGAAACCGACGGTCTATCACTGAAAAAAGTCAGTCGTGGTGCCGCTATCGGTGACTACGACAATGATGGGGACTTGGATATCCTTGTCACCAATTGTAACCAACGTCCAGACTTGCTTCAAAACGTAGTCGGCAATCAAAACAATTGGATACAAGTCCGAGTTGTCGGACAAAAAAGCAACCGTTCTGGAATTGGTGCAAGAATTAAGGTTGTAACCGGAACACACATCCAATATCGGGAGGTGCAAAGTGGCGGGAGTTATCTCTCCTTCCACGATCTACGCGTTCATTTTGGCGTTGGCAAAGCGGAACAAATTGAACGCCTTGAAATTCGCTGGACCAGCGGACATATTGATCAAGGGACACTTCTCCCTGTCAACCGAAGGTTTAAGGCAGTTGAAGGCGGAGAAATTGTTCCGATAGATTAACTTATACAAATAATACACGGGCTAACGGTTTCCTATGCTACATCGATAATGCACAGGCTAACAACCTATGCTACATCGATAATGCACAGGCTAACGGTTTCCTATGCTACATGGAGGAAAAAATGAGGAACCTATTTATTATACTAACCCTTATCACGTTTGTGGCATCTTTTGCCTATGGCGCAAACGAACCAGAGGATTCACTCATCCTCTACTTCTCTTTCGATGAACTTGACGGTAAAAACGCTATCGATCATTCACAGTATGGAAACGATGGCGAACTCGTTGGTAATCCTAAACACGTTGAGGGTAAATTCGGCAAGGCTCTGGAACTCAACGGCGAAAGTGACTGGGTTGTAGTCCCACACGATGATATCCTCACTGTTGACAACAGTGTAACTGTCATGGCTTGGATTAATACCGAACGCCATCAGGGACCCGGTGGACAGCGGTGGCAAGGTATTGTTGCGAAAAGCAACAACCCGCGCTCCTACAGTTTCTACACCGAATCCCCGAGTGAATGTTTGCATCTCTCTGTCGGTGGCGGAAGTGTTTGTAACAAAAAGGTGCCCTTAGAGGAATGGGTGCATGTTGTCGCACAGGTAGATGACGGCACAACACATAAGTATTGGGTAAACGGCGAATCTGCTGGCGAATTCGGCGGTAAAAACGCTCCCCCGGGTAAAGCCGATACAGCCGATGTCCTTGTCGGTAGAACGCACGAAGGTCAACGCGAATTCCTCGGCCTCATTGACGAAGTCCGCATCTGGAACCGGGCACTTGACGAGGATGAAGTCATCGAACAGATGGAGAGCGGCTATTTTGAACTTTTCGCTGTTGATCCACGTCAGAAACTCGCAACGACCTGGGGACATCTGAAGAAAACCTCACGATAAAACCTGTCCATATGCGCGCTTCTGATGCTTGTGGATGTTCAAGTCCCACGAAGTTCAAGCGCGCATATACCTGTTTAAAAATTAAAGGAGAACAAATGAAGACTTTCTTTTTTCTCTTGACAATTATAATGATCGCGGCACCCTTTGCGCATGCCGCTGATCCGTCCGATGATTCACTCATCCTCTACTTCTCTTTTGATGAAATTGATGGTGATATGGTCACCGATCACTCCCAATACGGGAACGACGGAACTATTGCTGGCGCGCCTGAGTTAGTCGCAGGAAAATTCGGGAACGCACTCAAACTCAACGGTGAAAGCGACTGGATCGAAGTCCCACACGCCGATATTCTCACCGTCGATACAAGCGTAACAGTCATGGCATGGATTAACGCTGGAAGACACATGGGGCCCAACGAACAACGGTGGCAAGGGATTCTCTCAAAAGGCAACAGTCCACGCTCTTATAGTTTCTACACCGAATCCCCGAGTGAGTGTTTGCACCTCAGCGCCGGTGGTGGAAGTGTTTGCACCGGAAAAATCGCGCTTAATGAGTGGCAGCACGTCGCAGCACAAGTGGATGATGGCACACATCGGTATTGGTTAAACGGCGAAAATGTCGGCGAATTCGGTGGGAAAGGTGCCTTGCCGGGCGCTGCCGATACGTCTTCTGTCTTTGTCGGTAAAACACCTGAAAACAACCGTGAATTCCTTGGACTCCTTGATGAAGTCCGCATCTGGAACCGCGCCCTGAATGAGGAAGAAATCCAAGCAGAAATGAATTCAGCGTCAACACCTGTCGAACCGCTTGGAAAGTTGTCAACAACCTGGGCAACACTAAAATTCGATAGATAACAGCACTAATTTCTTTTGTAGGCGCGTTTAACGGCGCGCCTACATCGCGAATAAATAGGAGGATTCATAGAACCGTGAACGGAAAATTTATTGCATCAGCAAACGTAGAACGAGACGAACTTGACTGGGGCACAATCGGTTGGCTCAGCCGTCCAGAGAGTACTGGCGCGAAAGACATCGTCGCCATGGAAGTTAGCCTCTCTCCGGGTTATGGTCATGATTTCCATAAACATCCCGACCAAGAAGAGGTCATCTACGTTATAGAGGGCAGCGTTGAACAGTGGCTCGAAGATAAGAAACAGACACTCAAAGCTGGTGACTCCGTCTTTATCCCAGCCGATATGGTTCACGCCTCCTTTAACGTCTCTGATCAATCAGCGAAGTTGTTTGTGACCTTGAGCCCTTCCAAAGGCGCAGAGGGATACCAACTCATTGATGTTTATGACGAGGCACCGTGGAATACGCTCCGCTCGTAACCGTGCCGCCAAACGTGTATAATATCCTTGGAAACTGGACAATATGATCGAAACGTCAATGCCCGAAACATCATCGTCAATCCGCCAACGAATGCGCGAATTCTACGAAACATCGGAAACTTATAAGAACCTCTTGGCTGCCCACGATGAAGCCTACCTCCGACACTACGTAGAATTGGTAATCCGTCACGCACCCCCACGTTCTAAGATACTCGATATCGGGTGTGGAAACGGTATCTCCGCGAGGTTGCTCAATCAAGCAGATTTCGATGTCGTCGGTACCGATATTTCTTCGCTCTTTCTCAAAGAAGCACAGAACTGGGAAAACCCGCGGCTCCGATACCAAGTCTGTGACGTGATGGAACTCCCTTTTGAAAGCGAATCTTTTGCTGTTATCTGTTCAAACGAATTAGTTGAACACCTGCCCGATGTGGAGACAGCTTTAAACGAAATGATACGGGTAGTGTGCAAAGGCGGACGCATTGTGATCTCAGGACCGAACCTCTGTTCACCTCTAATCCCACTGCTTGACTGGCTCAATCTCATGTCCGGCAAATCCGGTAGACCCGTCTGGGGTGAAACGAAACGGCAGGCACTGCAGCAGTTTGCACGAAACTGTAGACTTTATGTCCAAAAACGGTTCTTGACGAAAACACCACATTTTATTTACCGTGAACCCGATTTACAGGCGAATGCCATCGGTGGTGATGCCGACAGTGCTTATTATGCCAGCCCGATTGATCTCGCGCAATTTTTCCGATCACACGGGTTTACTATCATCAAGAAAGCCGTTGGATTTGGGATAAAGGGTAGGATTATCGCGGGCGCGTTTCCCTACCTGAGTCCTTATATCACCATGGTCGTCGAAAAATGAACATTCGACCGAACGATTTTGTCTTAGAGATAGGGAGCGGTCACAATCCGAAAGCACGCTCGGATGTCTTGTGCGATAAATTCATAGGCGATGACGAACAGCGCGGCGGCGCAATCGTTACCGACCGCCCCATGGTGGAAGCAGATGGGCAGTTTCTGCCTTTCGCAGATCGGACGTTCGACTATGTTATCTGCTCACACGTATTGGAACACGTTGAGGACCCTGCACAACTTATCGCTGAATTGGAGCGCGTTGCATGCCGTGGCTACATTGAAACGCCGTCTGAAATAGGGGAGCGAATCTACGGGTGGCACTATCACAACTGGGTCGTCAACTTGGTCGATGGTTGTCTGATGCTACGGAAAAATGAAAAAAAATCCCAATTCGGGCAACTTTTTCACAGATTGGCGGTAACAGATAAGCATTGGAAGCGGTTTCATATCACGCATCATCACCTCTTTTTGGTCCAATACGAGTGGGAAGATGAAATAGACTATAAAATACTTCTCGACCATGAGTCAGCACTGGATTTGGAATGCCCCGATACGCTTGACAGGCTCGTCGCATTAGATGGTAATGTTCCGAGGCATAATGAGTGGTTCCTGCTTCTTAAAAGTGCAGTGCCGCGAGGCATCGTTTCCCGTGCAAAATCGTTTTTGGCGCAGCTTGCAAGCCAAAACTTGCTGTCAAAAGTGGCAAGCGGTAAAAATCGTCAGACAAAAACATTGCAAGAAATTCTCGTCTGTCCGCAGTGTAAAGGTGAGATTACGTGGGAAGCACACAGTGTCCACTGCAAAATGTGCGAACAGACCTACCGGATTGTTGATGGCATTCCGCGTTTGACCTTTTAACTATTCGCAAGGCGTAAGATAAGGTGATTGGTTTGTTGGCGGTTTTCTCTCATATCCGCCTACGCCTGCTTCACAGTGAGATTGCAGGCTGCCATCTTTGGTTACAGAAACAAAAACCGTAGCTCGTAACGAAGTGGAGAGCGGATTTATGGAAGGCACATCAATGATTCAAACCCACGTCAGTTAACCGCAAGGAAAGTTAAAAAAATGAATGTAGTACCGAAAGAATTTATCCGCGTGATGCCAGATACAATGCGAGGGTTCATCAGCGAAGCCTTCCAGAAGGCAGGCACCTCGGAGGCGGACGCTGCGCATATCGCGCGTCTGCTCGTTCTCACCGATTTGCGCGGTGTGTTCAGTCACGGCACACAACAGACACCGGGATACGTCGGGATGATGCTTGACGGCAAAGTAAATCCACGTCCAAACGTCCGCTGTATTGATGAATCCCCGACGACAGCGGTCTACGACGGCGATGGCGGTATGGGACATTTCGCCGCGTATCATGCCGCACAAGCAGCGGTCGAAAAAGCCAAAGAGATGGGACTTGGTGCCGCAACGAGTCGGAATCACTTCCACTTTGGGAGTGCAGGCAAGTATACACGGCTCGCGCTTGAAGCGGACTGCGTCGGGTTTGCGGTCTCTTGCCACCGTTTTCGACACGGTCCCGGGAGTACGGTTGCCACCGCAACTGGAGCGTCGCCGATGAGTTTTGCGATTCCGGCAGGCGACCAGCCTCCTATAGTCGTTGATATGGCAACTGGCATTGATGCCAAGCTGCCGTTGGAACAGGCGTTTGAACAGAGTCCCGCTGCGTTCTTCAAGATGTTGGGTTTGAGTCACGTGAGCCATGCGCTCGGTGGGTTTATGGCAGGCATCTGGCTATTCGATAAGCCGCCGGATCCGCCAACAATCTGGGAAGGTGCCAATCAAGGAGCTTTCATCGCAGCGATCGACATTTCCCGATTCCGACCGATTGACGAGTATAAAGCGGAGATTGACCAACATATCCACGATGCGCGACAGATGCAACCCGCCCCGGGTTACGACCGATCAGATCTGCCCGGCGGCTTAGAATGGGAACGTGAACAGGAATGGGCTGAAATCGGCATCCCGATTGGCGAAGGACATCAGGCACAGTTGAAAACAGTTGCTGAACGCGTTGGAATCCCGCTGCCATTCTAAACGCTGCCTTCAATTTTATTAATCGTTTATCTATCTTTACATAAACACTCTCAAATTTTTTAAGAATGCCATAAGTAAGCCAACAACGAAGGCTTGCGGAACTTAACCTAAAGTCTCCATGCAACCAAAATTGTCGGTTAACGCCTGGCGAATAATTAAAAAAATATGGAAAACAATACAAACAACATAGAAGATCGAAATATCGTGATTATTGGCGGCGGCACTGCTGGTTTCGCCGCGGGTGTCTATACCTCCCGTGCAATGCTTGAACCTGTTCTTATTACAGGAGATGCACTCGGCGGACAACTCTCCTTGACGCTCGACCTTGAGAACTATCCCGGCTTCTTCGGTAACGAGGCAGGAGTCTTTATACAGGGCATGCAAGAACAAGCCGAGCGGTTCGGCACGGAAGTCAAATTTGATACCGTAACCGCGGTTGATTTCTCGCAACATCCGTTTGCTGTTACGACCTACGAGAAAGAATACCGTGCGAAGTCTGTGATTATATGCACCGGTGCGTCACCGCGTACACTCAACATCCCCGGTGAAGAGGGATACGGCGGACGCGGTGTCTCCTACTGTGCTACGTGCGATGGGTTTTTCTTTCAAGACCAACGGCTCATCGTCGTTGGCGGCGGCGACGCGGCACTCGAGGAAGGCATCTTCCTAACCAAATACGCCTCCGAGGTCTACATCGTCCATCGACGCGATCAACTCCGGGCAAGCCAAATTATGCAGGAACGCGCCTTCAAAAATGATAAAATCAAGTTTATCTGGGATACCGTTGTCGAAGAGATAAACGGCGATGCCGACAAAGTGACGGGGGCGACCCTCAAAAACGTCAAAACCGGTGAAACGCAACTTTTCCCGATTGACGGTGTATTTATCTTTATAGGACATATTCCGAACACAGAACTCTTTACGGATGTCATACAGACAGACGATCAGGGATATATCATTGTTGACGAGATGCAGCGCACGAACATAGACGGTGTCTACGCCGCGGGTGATGTACATGATCACGTGTTCCGTCAAGCGATTACCGCTGCAGGAGCGGGCGCAGCGGCAGCGATCGCTTCTGAAAAATTCATCGCTGAATTGGAGAATCGCGCCTATCCGGGGAATTAAATGAGGGTGTTTCATAAATCGTTAATTTTTATCGAGAGACGGTTTTGATATGTGTA